>DATGIY010000686.1:0-7404 GCA_035295475.1 Terriglobales bacterium | reverse complement strand
AGACCAGCGCGCTGGTGGAGATAGGAATTCAGATCGCCGACGCTCTCGATGCCGCCCACTCCCAGGGCATCATCCATCGCGACATCAAGCCCGCCAACATCTTCGTCACTGAACGCGGCCAGGCCAAGATTCTCGATTTCGGCCTGGCTAAGCTGGCGCCCGCTAAGCGCGCCGCCGAAGCCACGGCTGGTTCCGCCACCATCGGCGCTACCCAGGAACTGCTCACCAGTCCCGGCACCGCCGTCGGAACCGTGGCCTACATGTCGCCTGAGCAGGCGCGCGGCGAAGAACTTGATCCCCGCACCGATCTCTTCTCTTTTGGCGCTGTGCTCTACGAAATGTCTACCGGCGTCCTGCCCTTTCGCGGCCATACCTCCGCCGTGATCTTCGACGCCATTCTCAACCGCATCCCTACCAACCCGCTGCGCCTCAATCCCGACGTTCCACCCAAGTTAGACGAAATCATCACCAAGGCTCTGGAAAAGGATCGCCGACTGCGCTATCAGACCGCTTCCGACATGCGCGCCGATCTCGCCCGCCTCAAGCGCGATACCGAATCCAGCCACGCCCTGCAGCCCGTCGAAGGCGGACCCGAGGCTGTCGCCACCGCCCGCGCCTCCTCCGCTGCTCCCGCTTCCTCGCCTGCTGCCCCATTTCCGGCCCAGCCCTCGCGGCGCATCAAGGGCAAATGGCTGATCGCCGCCGTCGCCCTGATCGCGCTCGCCCTTTTTGCCGCCGAGAGTTGGTGGATGGCCGGCCGTCGCGCCGCGGTCAAGTCGCAAAACAGCGCCCACAAGGTTCTGGCTGTCCTCTACTTTTCCAATCTTTCCCAGGATCCCGCCCTCAACTGGCTGGATAGCGGGCTCACCGACTTGCTCACTACCAACCTGGCCCAGGTGAAGGGACTGGAGGTGCTCTCCACCGACCGCGTGCTGCGCGCCGTCAAGCGCGCCGGCAAGGACAATGGCCCCCTCGATCCCGCTCAGGCCCAGACCGTGGCCCAGGACGTCGGCGCCCAGGCTTACATCACCGGCGCTCTCCTCAAGGTCGGCCCTACCCAGTTGCGCCTCGACTTGCGCGTCCAGGACACCGCTTCCGGCCAGATCCTCTATTCCGAGAAGCTCGATGGCCAGGACGTGCAGAGCATCTTCGGCATGGTGGACCACGCCACCAGCCGCATCGCCCATAATTTCCTTCCCGCCCAGACGGTCCCCGAGAAAATTCCCGAAATTGAGCAGGCGGCCACCTCCAACATCGAGGCATATCGCCACTACCAGATGGGCGTGGACTTCGGGCGCCGTTTTCTCAGCGCCGACGCCATTCGCGAACTGCAGGAAGCGGTTCGCCTCGATCCCCAGTTCGCTCTCGCCTACTTGGCCTTGGCCGGGCAGTACTCTTTCGAAGGCGATTTTCGCCAGGTGGACCAGATCCAGAAGCAGCTCGACCAGATGCAGGCCCGCCTGCCACGCTACGAGCAGCTGGTCTACGCGGTTTCCAAGGCCCGGCAGAGCCGCGATGCCGACACTTACATCGCTTCTCTCAAGCAGCTCCTGTCGGAGTTCCCCCGCGACACCTTGGCGCGCGGGGCACTGGCCCAAGCGTTCCTCAATATCAACCAGTTTCCTGACTCTTTGCGCGTCCTGCGCGAGGGTCTCGACCTCGATCCTAAGGACGAGACTCTTCTCAACATCGAGTGCTATGCTCTGGCCCTCTCCGGCGATCTGCCCTCAGCCCTGCAGACCAACGACCGCTACATCGCTCTCCGCCCCACCGATCCCAATCCCCTGGACACTCGTGGCGACATCTTCTTCATCTCCGGCCGCGATGAGGATGCCGTGGCCGCTTACCGCAAGGTGCTGGAAATTCGCCCCGACTTCTCCGATTACGGCAATTACGTGAAGCTGGCCTTTGTCTACGCCGATCAGAAGAAATTCGATTTGGCCGACGCCGCCCTGCGCAATTTTGCCGAGCGCACCAGCCCCCTCCATCGCCGCTTCCTCCCTGCTTTTCGCGCTCAGGTACAGTTAGTGCGCGGCGACTTCGAAGGCGCGCTGGCCGGCTATGCCCAGGCGGTCACCCAGTTGGCCGCCGCGCAGGAAACCGAAAGCGCCGGCACCTTGCTCATGAACTACTCGTCTCTGGCGGTCACGCTGCAGCAGGCTGCCCCCGCCCTGACTTTCGCCCAACAGCAGCATCTGGCAGGCGAGGAGGCCGCCTCGGTTGCTTTTTTGCAGGGCATTCTCGGCAACCAGGCCGGGGTCGAGGAGGCGTTGCGCCGCCACGCCGCCTCTCATCCTTTGGAGAGCCCGCGCAACCTGGCCTTCCGTCAGGCTTTGATCGCCGCCGTCGCCGCCAATCGGCGCGGCGATGGCCAGGCCGCCCTCAATACCTTGGCCGGCTTTCCCGAATATGTGAACGAGGGAATTCTTTTCGTCCGCGCTGAAGCCCACCGGCTCGCCGGAAACGATGCCCGCGCCGAAGGCGAATTCCGCCTCGTCATCGCCTTCGACCGCAACCTGGCCAACTACAACATCATGGTGAACCGCCAGCCCCTATTCTCCCTGCTGGCCCATCGCTCCCTGGGCGAGCTCTACCAGCGCGCCGGCAAGCGCCAGTTGGCCATCAACGAGTACCAGGCATTCCTCTCCTGTTTCCAGAATTCCCCTACCCGTCTCCCGATGCTCGCCGCCACTCGCCAGGCCCTCCAGCAACTGCAGCAGTGACGCCGCATCGACCCCCGAACAATAAGAATTCGTCAGCCGTGTGGCCCATGTTCGCGCCCTTGGGCGCTAACGGGGTCGGGAGCTACTTGAGATTTATCCTCATAAGCCGGTTTCGGAAGGGCTCGATAAGCCGGTTTCGGAAGGGCTCGGCTTCAGCCGAGCCGTGGCCAGCGAAAAACATTCTTGGCTTTAGCCCCGGAGGGTCGTTTCATTTCCAGACCGGCTGCCCCATGTTCGCGCCCCCATGGGCGCTGACGTGGTCGGGAGTTACTTCAGATTTATCATCTAACTCGGTTTCGGAAGGGCTCGACAACTCGGTTTCGGAAGGGCTCGATAAGTCGGTTTCGGAAGGGCTCGGCTTCAGCCGAGCCGTGGCCAGCGAAAACATTCTGGTTTTAGCCCCGGAGTCGTTTCATTTCCCGGCCGTGGCCGAATAATCCCGCCGCTTCGCCGCCACTCAATTTCGTCCATTGCAATTTTTTATAGCGGTCATCAATTTTTCCGATGCCCCTTCCCTTCCCGGCAACGCTAAACTAAATAGGCGTTAGTTGTCGCAGCAGCCCGGCTCAGCGGAATCCGCCGCCACGCCTGGGCCGCTCGCGGGTTCTACGAACCAAGTGAGGTCTTTATGTCGGAGCTAGAGCATCGCCTGAACCAGGTCCTCGAGGAACATCAACACGAGAGTGGTTTGCACATGATCGGAGGCCGCCACAAGCTGCTCGATCGCCTAGTGCGCTTCTGCGAGCAGGAGTTCAAGCAGGAGTGGCGCAGCCAGCCTCGCTCCGATGACGAGGATACGATGGGGCGCACGGCCTGAGCCCGCTGCCGCCCCCGCTTGGCCTCAGTTCCGCACCCGCTGACGCTCCCCGTCAGCGGGTTTATGTTTTTTAAGCGCTGTCCGCGCTTGCCTTAGCACCTCCGAGCTATTATCAATATGTCCTGTCCGCCTCTAGCATGAGGTAGAACCCAATAAGCAGGGAGTAAGCCGTGTTGCTGTGGATCACAGTAGGCATTCTGGCCATTTTCTGGGTCATCGCGGTCTGGATGCACCTCACCGGTGGCTTTGTCACCTTCGGCTTGGGCGTTTGCCTCCTCATTACCATTGTTGTGCGCCTGCTCCTCCCGCGCCGCCGCCGGCACTCGGAACGCCACCCTACCTAAAGCCGGATCTCTGCTTCGCCCATTTCGTCACCCTGGAAATCCGGGGAAAAACCCTCCTGGGAGGTGGAAGTGGGCATGCTTTTTGAGGCCCTTTTTGCCTTTGAGTGGCGGACGCGCCCTCCGCGGTTCCCCTTAAAATGCCGAAAATCGCCGGCACAAATCGGGCTGCTTCGAGCCTTTTTGCCGGGCAAAAGTGGTTTTTCCGCGATCCCGCCCAGCGGCAGTTTTTATATCCGCTCTATCAAAATTACTCTGCTTTCTTGCTCCCGCTTCCCCCTTCTTCCCGGGAAAGCGTTACAATTTATTGCAGTTGAGCAACTTACAACTGCCCGGCAAGCGGGCAGTTTGGCATCTCAGTTGATTACATTAGCTGCGAGCGCGCCCGCAGGGGTGCGAATCGCAACCCCGGATTTAAGCAGTAGAGAGCGCTGAGAGGCGCATCGGAGCGGAGCCCCGAGCTCCCCATCGGAGGATTTGCAATGAAGAATCGCGTATGCATGGCGCTGTTGCTGGCTGCGGCCCTGGCGGTCCCAGTACTGGCACAGCAGAACTCGACCACTTCGGACCAGTCGCAGCCCACAGCCTCGCAACCGGCAACGACCCAGCAGACGCCTGCGGATCAAGGCTCGCAGCCGGCAATGCAAACCGACAAGAACGCGCAAACCGGCACCACGCCGAGCACAACCCAGGGCACCACGACGGGGGCGCATCAGCCGCTGGTGGTGGATAAGAAGCAAGGCTTCTGGGGCAAGCTGAATCCCTTTGCGCGCAAGAAATATGTACAGCGGCAGCTCTCCCCCGTGCGCGACCGGGTCAACGAACTGGATGATCTGACGGCGCAGAATGCCAAGGACATCAAGGACGTGGATTCACGCGCGCAGCAGGGCATTCAGATGGCAACCAACAAGGCTAACGAAGCCGATCAGCATGCCATCGATGCCGGCAACCGGGCACAGGCGGCGCAGCAGACGGCCAACACCGCCAGCACGCACCTGAACACGGTGGAGCAGGTGGTGAGCAATATCGATCAGTACAAGCCCACTACGCAGACCGAGATCCGTTTCCGTCCCGGCCAGACTGTGCTGAGCAAGCGGGCGAAGGAAGCGCTGGATGATATGGCCACGCCCCTGAAGAGCCAGCGCGGCTACGTCATCGAAGTGCAGGGCTTCTCCTCAGGCCGCGGGCAGGCAGCTATCCAGAACTCGCAGAAGATGGCCGAGTCAGTGGTGCGCTACCTGGTGCTGAACCATGACATCCCGGTGTATCGCATCTACCTGCTGGGCATGGGCAATGCGCCGGTGGCCACGGAAGGCGGCAAGGCGCGTCGCACCAGCGGCGGGCGGGTGGAAGTCAGCCTGATGAAGAACGATCTGGAACAGCTGAGCTCGGTGACCGGAACGCAGCAGACAGCTCCGGCCACTCCGGCACAGCCGCAACAGCAATAAGTTTAATCAGCACGTCCCCCCCCAAGCCCCTTGCGCAAGCAAGGGGCTTTTTTCTGCGCAACACACATCTGCCCGCGGGAAATGCATAGGTTCTTCGGTTGCGCTCGCTCGCAAGCTCGTTCGCACCTCCCTCAGAATGACATAGAGAGAGGTGAAGAATCCTATGACGTGCGGGAACACCGTGAAACACACCCACATTTGCCCGCGTCGAATTCGTGACGACATGAACAAACCCTTGTTGCGGGCAAATGTGGGGCACCCGAATACAGTTGAGAAATGCATAGGTTCTTCGGTTGCGCTCCTTGCGCAGCGCAAGTCGCGCTTCCCTCAGAATGACAGGGAGAGTGGGTCCGATATTCGTGTGGTAGGCTGACGGGATGGAAAAGATGAACTACTGGCGGGTAGGGTCGTCTCCGGCGGGACCGCTGCTGCTGGCGGCTTCCGAGAGCGGGCTGGCGCTGCTGGAATTCGATCGCGGAATATTTCCGCCGCGCAGCCGGCATTTTGCCGAGGCAGAGTGGCAGGAGTCAGCCACCAAGCTCAAACCGTATGTTCGCGAACTGGAACAGTACTTCGCGGGACGGCGGCGCGAGTTCACCTTTGGGCTGAACTTGCGCGGCACCGAGTTCCAGCGGCGCTGCTGGGAGGCGCTGCTGGGCATTCCCTACGGAGAGACGCGCACCTATGCCGATTTGGCGCGGAAGGTGGGGCAGCCGCGAGGATTTCGCGCGGTAGGGATGGCGAATCACGATAACCCGGTGGCCATTGTGGTGCCTTGCCATCGGGTGATCGCATCCGACGGGACACTGGGCGGCTATGGCGGAGGGCTACCAACCAAGCGCTGGCTGCTGGAGCTGGAAGGCGTGAAGTTCGAGGAGCAGATGAAGCTGTTCCGGGTGGCGGGAGTGGCGTAGGCGGGCTACGCTCGCCCGGGGCGGCTGTCCCTACACAAGCAGATCAGCGGGCTTTGGCACTGGCGGGCTGGATTTCTTCGACGTCCACGACCTCGGTGGGGTACTTGCCGGTATAGCAGGCGGTACAGTAGTTAGTCTTCTCCCCGTCGCCGCAGGCCTGCTTCAATCCATCCAGTGAAAGATAAGCGAGCGAGTCCGCGCCGATGTATTCGCAAATCTCATCCACGGATTTGTTGGCGGCGATGAGCTGGCGCTTGGAAGGCGTGTCCACGCCGTAGAAACACGGGGAAATGGTGGGCGGGCAGGAGATGCGCATGTGGACTTCGCTGGCCCCGGCCTGGCGAATCATGCGCACGATCTTGCGGCTGGTGGTGCCACGAACGATGGAATCGTCGATGAGCACCACGCGTTTGCCCTGGAGAACGCTGCGCACGGGATTCAGCTTGAGCTTGACGCCGAAATCGCGCACATGCTGCTGCGGCTCGATGAAAGTGCGGCCCACGTAATGGTTGCGGATCAGGCCAAAACGAAAAGGGATGCCGCTCTCGGCGGCGTAGCCCATGGCGGCGCTGACGCCGGAGTCGGGCACGGGAACCACGATGTCGGCATCAGCCGGGGCTTCGCGGGCCAGGGCGCGGCCTAACTGTTCGCGGCTGACTTCGACGGGACGGCCGAACACCAGGCTGTCAGGTCGGGAGAAATACACGTGCTCGAAGATGCAGGCCGATGCCGGCTTCGGAGGAGCATAGAAGGTCGAAGAAACGCCTTCCGGTCCGACAATGACCATCTCACCGGGCCGGACCTCGCGCTCGTATGTGGCGCCGATGAGGTCGAAGGCACAAGTTTCAGAAGCGAAAACGATCGTATCTGTTCGGTCGGGGCCAGGAGCAGGGATGCGGCCCATAGCCAACGGGCGAAAGCCGCGCGGGTCACGGGCAGCCAGAATGCGGTCGGGGGTGATCATGACCAGGGAGAAGGCGCCTTCCACCTGGCGCAGAGCATCGGCGATGGCTTCGGGAAGCGTGTGCTCGTGGGATTGGGCCATGAGGTGCACGATCACTACCGTGTCGCTGTTGGTATGAAAAATAGAGCCGCGGCCTTCGAGACGGGTGCGAATTTCGTGAGCGTTGACCAGGTTGCCGTTGTGAGCCAGGGCGATGG
>DATGIY010000685.1:0-6061 GCA_035295475.1 Terriglobales bacterium | reverse complement strand
AGTTTGGGAGCCTTTTCCTTCTTGGCAGAGCTGGTTCCCATCTGATCTTGGCCCGCATTGGCTCGCGCCGGGTTGGCGAACGCGAGCGTGGAGAACAGGAGCCCGAACATTGCTGCTGGCAACAGAATTCTTTTCATGCTTTTCCTTCCTCCTCGTTGACGGGTGAGGTCAATCCAGGTAATTCTACTTGGGCGCGGTCATTCCGGAAAGCCTTGCGTCTACATAAATGAGATCGGCGGACGTAGTCTGTTTGTGGGACTCCGAGCGCGAGTGCCGCAACCATATATGGCGGTTCGTCAATTCCGCCTACTACCGCGTGAGTTCGGCCCGAACCGTAGCCAATTAGAAATATGGGGAGTCCGGCGGATTTTTAGCAAGTCGTGTGGGAAGAATGAAGACCAAGCGCTCCAGTCGTTCTTGTACCCAAGCTCTACCAGGTGTTAACGCCTTGTTGACGCCGGCAATCCACAACCTCCGCAAAATCATCACGAAATCGTTCTTCCTACGTTAGATATTGGTCCTGAGAAAGACCGGGTGTAGAATGCCGCTGCTCGGAGGCTCAAAACACAGATTCCGCGCAGGGTCCTCGTGACGAGGACTGTGGAGGGAGGGTGTTGTCCATGGGGAAGAGTTGCCGGATAGTTGCTATCCTTGTTTTGGCGCTGACCGTTTCGGCCGCGGCTCAGCAGAAGAAGCGCATTGCGGTCCTGAATTTTGACTACGGTACGGTGCAAAACTATGTCGAGTCCATTTTTGGCACCAACCAGGATGTGGGCAAGGGAATATCCGACCTGCTCGTGCAGAAACTTGTACAGGATGGCAAGTTTGCGGTAATCGAGCGCAACGCCCTCGACAAAGTTCTGGCGGAACAGAATTTTTCCAATAGTAACCGAGCTGATGCCACCACAGCGGCCAAGATCGGCCGTGTGCTGGGGGTGGATGCCATCATCGTGGGCACCGTTACCCAGTTCGGGCGTGATGACCAAAGCACCGCCATTGGGGGGAATGCGATTGGGGGACTCACCAACCGGTTTGGCCTCGGTGGGGTTAAGAAGAGCAAGGCCAAAGCCGTGGTCGCGGTTACCGCCCGACTGGTAGACACCAGCACGGGAGAAATCCTGGCAGCTGACACGGGCAAGGGGCAATCTACACGCTCGGGCACATCGCTTCTGGGTGCGGGCGGCAGCAACAGCGGCGCCGGAGGTGGCAACTACGATATGAGCAGCTCGAATTTCGGCGGCACCCTCTTAGGTGAAGCGGTGCATCAGGCTGTAGACTCCCTTGCCGATCAGCTCGATAGCAGTGCTAATGCCATTCCGACACGCAAGGTCGAGCTTTCGGGCGTAGTGGCCGACGTCAGCGGCGACACGTTGATTCTGAATCTTGGCGGAAAGAGCGGCGTGAAAGTCGGCGATGTTCTCGAGGTTAGCCGGCCGGTTCGGAGTATCAAAGATCCTACGACCGGAAAGGTCATCAAGGTCGTCACTCAAAAAGTCGGCACAGCAACCGTAACCGAGGTGGATGACCAGTCCTCGACTGCCACCTTTAAGGGCGCTAGCAGCGCCCGTATTGGCGACAAGGCCAGCAATCAGGAGTAGTCCGGCCGTGAGAATATGCGCGCTCGCAAGCCCGCGTTAACGCCCGTCTTGATTCGATTGCGGGGGCAGGACTAACTGGAAGATCCAAGGAGGTCCCAAATGAACGATCAGCCAAACACCCGGATCGGCGATTACGAAATTCTTGGTGTGCTGGGCAGCGGCGGGATGGGAAGCGTCTACAAGGTACGCAATATCATCACCGACCGGGTGGAAGCCATGAAGACGCTTCTTCCTAACCTGGCGGGTCGGCAGGATCTGGCGGATCGTTTCTTGCGGGAAGTCAAGCTCCTGGCCGCCCTCAACCATCCCAATATTGCTGCTCTGCGCACGGCGCTGATGTGGGAAAACAAGCTGGTCATGATCATGGAATACGTGGAGGGCGTGACCTTGGCGGCTCGCTTGGAAAAGAATCCCATTCCTCCGGCTGAGGCGGTCAATTACATTGATCAGGTGCTGTCTGCGCTGGGTTACGCCCACAGCCGGCAGATCATTCACCGGGATATCAAGCCGAGCAACATGATGCTGACTCCGCAGGGCGTGGTCAAGCTCATGGATTTTGGCATTGCGCGCTCCGCCAGCGATCACACCTTGACCGCTACCGGGACCACATTGGGCTCGCTTTATTACATGTCGCCGGAGCAGGTCAAAGGCGAAGCCGCGGACGCCCGTTCCGATCTATACTCCGTCGGCGTTTCACTTTATGAACTGGTCACAGGGAAACGGCCCTTCGAAGCGGACAGCGATTTCTCGCTCATGGCGGCTCACCTGCAGAAGGAGCCGATATCTCCCAGGACGGTTTGCCCGGATCTGCCCGCTGGCCTGAACGACGTCATCCTGCGCGCTATGGCCAAGGATCCCGCCCAGCGCTTCCAGTCGGCGGCGGAGTTCAGTGCTGCGCTCCAACGCTTTGCCGCAGCACCGGCTGACTGGCAGTCAACCATGGCCCAGACCACCCTGCCCAGTCTGCATGCGGCGCTTACCTCTTCGCCATCGGCAGGCGCGGCCCCGCAGCCCGCGCCTCAAACCGGCCTTCCCAATGCGGCGGCGGAAGCTGCGACGGCATCGTCAGCTTCCGCTGTTCAGAGGCCGGCGCCTTTTCCAGCCCCTACCGCTGTTCCCACTCTCTCTGCAAGCTCCCCGGCGTCACCGATGGCCGCTCCGGCTGTCGCCCAACCTGTGCCGCCTGTGACGCCGCCGCAACCGCCGGCGGCTTCCGCAGCCGTCGTTTCGCCGCAGCCAGCTAGCCGCCATCGCGGGCTATATATCAGTTTGGGCGCTGTGATCGTGCTGCTGATACTGGTGGGGGCGGGGCTTTACTATCCGGTATTAAATAGAATTCGTGCAAGCAGCGGGGCTGGCAGCGCGGAGCAGGTCTCGGCTCCAGCGAAACCGGACACTCAGGCCGTTGCTCCAGCGGTGGTGCCATCGCCGGCCTCGCAAAGTTCCAGCAATCCGGCCCCTGGTAACCAAGCTCCCAACAACGAAGTTCCCAGCAGCCCGGCTCCCAGCAACGGTTCCGCAGTTCCAGCGAAATCTGCCGAGCCGAACGCCAGCACAGCTTTTGCTGCTGCCGGCAAGGATTCCCGAGCGGCGGCTCCGTTCCGGCGGAGAAGCCCATTGACCGCGGCGGGCCACGAGCAAGCCAGCGAAGGACAACCGGCAACCGCGGCCACCTCCGCCCCTCAGCCGGATAAAGCTGAACTGGCGCGCTTGGATCACGATATGGCGCTGCTGTCCACCCGAGCCGATACGGTTAATGCGGGCCTGGAAAGTTTGCGGCAGTCGCAGGGAGCACAGGGGTTGGGTTTGCGGGGAGATATCGTTTCTTCGCAGGCGCGGATGAAGCTGTACCTGGATCAAGCGCAAAGAGCTTTACAGAATCAAGATGCGGCCGGTGCCAAACACTACATGGATTTGGCAGACACCGAAGTCAGCAATCTGGAGAAGTTCCTCGGACAATGAAATGATGCAGGTCGCCCTGGGCGGTGAACCGCGTCGTCTATTCAAGGTAGTCTGGCTGGGCTCTCCGAATATTGCCTTGGTCAATGGCTGACTAGAGCTTGAAACTACAGTCAGTCAATTCTCCGATACGCGCGATGGTTACATCCGGTGGCGGGTACATGGCTTGCGCTTTGCTGTCCAGCGCGTAGTGTCCCTGGCGCGGAAACACAGTAGTTACCCGGCTATTCCAGGCCGCCTTCACGGCTGTAAGAATGCGCAATTTATCATCCACCAGCACGTAGTGGTCGGCCGGAAAACGTTGCTCCACATCCTCCAGTTCAAATTCCTTGTGCAAATAGATGAGGACGTCGCCGTTGAACGCCTCAAACAGGCCGGAACGCCGGATCTTATGGGGCTGAAACACGACGTCTCCATCCGAGAGTATTACCGGGTGGCCTAATTGCCGCGCGTATTCGACCGCATCTAAGGAGTTTGGGAACAGGCGATTTGCAAAGGGGTAATCAATTAGGAAATGCGATACGGTTAGCAGGTGGGGATCGCGTGGGTATTCACTCCGGTACCGCTGCAGGGCTCCCAAATAGTCGGCATAACCCAGTTCACTCCGCAGCTCCTCGAAAACCTTCCAGTAGCGGAGCTGCCGTTCGTGCCCCACCTCCTTTTCCAGGTAACGGCGAAGGTCGTCTGTAACTCGATCGTTGTCCAGCAACGTATTATCTACATCGAACAGAAAAACAGTTTGCCGCTGCATACCGTACCTTGCGCCTGCACAAATTTCCTGCGCCGGCGAACACCGTTGTTTCACTCAGTGTCTTGCGGCAGGAAAGCTTGGGCGCTGCATCTTGAATTTGCCATCTCTAGCTTTTGCCTGACGCTGGTGCACAACCACTGCTTTATTCTGCACCCTTGGCCGATTTTTCACGATGGCCCCCAAACTCGTAGCGCATGGCTGAGAGCAGCTTATCAGCGAAGCCGGATTCACCTCGCGAACTGAACCGCTGGTAAAGGGCGGCAGCCAGAACGGGAACGGGCGTTCCTTCGTCAATGGCCGCCATCACCGTCCACCGCCCCTCGCCTGAATCGGAGACGACTCCGGAAAGGTCCGTCAGCTCCGGATTTTGCGCCAGCGCCGTAGCGGTGAGGTCCAATAACCAGGAGGCGATCACACTCCCTCGGCGCCACAGTTCCGCCACATCCGCCAGGTTGATGTCGTACTGGTAGTGCTCCGGGTGGCGCAAGGGCGAGGTTTCAGCGTCGATCGAGCGACCTTGGGTTCCAATGTTTGCGTGCTTCAGGATATTCAAGCCCTCGGCGTAGGCAGCCATCAGGCCATATTCAATGCCGTTGTGAATCATCTTAACGAAATGTCCCGCCCCAGAAGGTCCGCAGTGCAAATAACCGTTCTCCGCTGAGCCATCGCGTTTCTCATCGCGCCCCCGGGTACGGGGAGCAGCACCCCTGCCAGGTGCCAGGGTCCGAAATATTGGATCTAGACGTTTAACTGCGGTGGCCTCACCGCCTATCATCAAACAGTAGCCGCGGTCTAAGCCCCAAATACCACCGCTGGTGCCTACATCAACGTAGTGCATTCCCTTAGTCTGGAGTTCGCGAAAACGGCGAATATCATCCACGTAGTAGGAATTGCCTCCATCAATAACAATGTCGTCCTTAGCCAAAAGCGGAGCCAATTCGGCAAGCATGGAATCGACAATGGCGGCGGGGACCATGAGCCACACCGAGCGTGGCAAGGTGAGCTTAGACACGAACTCCTCCAGGGAAGAAGTCCCGGCTACACCTTCTTGGGCGAGGCCCCGGACGGCATCGGCGCTCTTGTCGAACACCACACATTGATGGCCGCCCCTCATTAAACGGCGCACCATGTTTGCACCCATTCTTCCCAAGCCAATCATTCCGAGTTGCATGTGATCCTCACTAATCGAGCAAAGGCTTTTTACGCCAGCATGAGTGTGGTTAGCAGCAGTTACGCAGCTCGGCTTAGGGCCGCGCCTGAGCCTGTATCAGTCCGCGCTGTCGCAGTACTGATTGAAGGTAAGGATGATAGCCGCATCGGTCTAACAGGTCCAGCCCTCGTCCTGCGCAACCGTCGGAATCTTCCTCGTGCGCGGAACATCGCTTTCCGCCGCCGCACCTGACAGAAATATGCAAGAGCAAACAACTGTCCTCGCAAGAAGCAGCCCAGTTTTCACCGCATAAGGATTGGAGCGTTATGGAGAAGTTCTATAACGTTATCAATGCCGAGACCGCCATCGAAAGGGCTGCTGCTGTGGTGGAGGCATCAGCGGAAAAGGCCGAAGCCCTCTTAGGAAAGGCGCAATTGCTCCTCCTATGGTGGGACTTTTTCGACCTTGTGTGTGTAGCTGGTAATGGGCCAAGTGGTATAGAATCAGTCGCAAGCCGAGATAGCTCAGTTGGTAGAGCAGCTGATTCGTAATCAGCAGGTCGCCGGTTCAAGTCCGGCTCTCGGCTCCAGTTCTGAAGTTTTA
>DATGIY010000684.1:0-6960 GCA_035295475.1 Terriglobales bacterium | reverse complement strand
TGGGGGAAGGGAAGCTGGAAGATTCCCTCATGGTGGCGTTGCTGGACACGCAGTGCGGGCTCTACATGGCCAATACGGCTGAGCTTTATGCCGAGGAACAGGGGTTGAACCGCGAAGCTCAGGATGAATTCGCCTTGCGCTCGCAGCAGTTGGCCGATGCGGCTTACAAAGCCGGGCGTCTGCAGGAGGAAATCGTTCCGGTACAGCTCAAGAACAAGCGCGGCGACCTGACCGGCGAGATGTTCAGCGAAGATGATCATCGGCGGGCGAACTCCACCATGGAGGGCCTGGCCAAGCTGAAGCCGGCATTCGGCAAGAATGGGACGGTCACGGCGGGTAACGCCAGTGGGATCGTGGACGGCGGCGCGGCAGTGGTGATGCTGCCGCTGGCGGAAGCGCAGAAGCGCGGGATGAAGCCGCTGGGACGGCTGGTGAGTTGGGGCATCGCGGGCGTGGAACCGAAGCTGATGGGGCGGGGTCCGGTTCCGGCTTCCCGGATTGCCCTGCAGAAAGCGGGCCTCAAGCTGGACGACATCGATCTGATCGAGGTCAATGAAGCGTTCGCGGCCCAGTATCTGGGGGTGGAGAAAGAACTTGGCCTGGACCGCAACAAGGTGAATGTGAATGGCGGGGCCATTGCGCTGGGCCATCCGCTGGGCGCGACCGGCACGCGGCTGGTGATCACACTGCTTTACGAACTGCGGCGCAGAAAAAAGAAATATGGCCTGGCGACGGCGTGCATTGGCGGCGGGCAGGGGATCGCGGTAATCGTCGAAAGCTTGCAGTAAGCGCCAAAATTTCATCACCGCGGATTTACACGGATCTTCACGGATCGAGTTTTTAATTTTTTATTTGGCGATACTCCGTGTTCTCCGTGGTTAAAAGGAATTCATTATGCAGATTAGAAAAGTAGGCGTGCTGGGTTGCGGGCTGATGGGGTCGGGCATCGCGCAGGTGAGCGCCACCGCGGGTTTCGACGTCACCGTGCTCGAAGTGGAGCAGAAATTTTTGGAGAAGGGCTTTGCCGGCATCGAGAAGTCGCTGGCCAAGCTGGCGGAAAAGAACGCGCTCAAGGAGCCCGCGCAGGCCATTCGCGCTCGGCTGAAGGGCACCACGCGGCGAGAAGATCTGGCCGACTGCGACCTCGTCATCGAGGCGGTTATCGAAAATGTCGAGGAAAAGCGGAAGATCTACGCGGCGCTGGATTCCATTGTCAAAAAAGACGCCATCTTTGCCAGCAATACATCGTCCATTTCCATTACGGAGCTGATGACCGCGACCAAGCGGCCGGAGCGTTTCGTTGGCCTGCATTTCTTCAATCCCGTTCCGCTAATGAAACTGGTGGAAGTCGTGCGGACGATCGCAACCGCGGACGAGGTTTATGAAGCCGCCTATGATTTCGGCAAGCGGGTCGGCAAGGTGCCGGTGCGCACCAGCGACAAGAGCGGCTTCATCGTGAACCGGTTGCTGGTGCCTTATCTGCTGGACGCGGTGCGCGCCTACGAAGAAGGAGTGGGCTCGATCGAAGACATTGATCAGGCCATGAAGCTGGGCTGCGGCTATCCTATGGGCCCGTTCACGCTGCTGGATTTCGTGGGGCTCGACACGACCTACTACATCACGCATGTCATGTTTGAGGAGTTTAAGGAGCGGCGTTTCGCCTCGCCGCCCCTGCTCAAGCGCATGGTGCTGGCGGGCTGGTACGGGCGCAAATCGGGCAAGGGCTTTTACGATTACAGGGATCCGCAGAAGCCGGTAGCGCAGGACGCCGCCCTGCGTGGCTTTGCCGCAGAAGAAGCAGCTGCCAAGATCGCTTAAATCATTCGCCGCGGATGAACGCGGATATACGCCGATCCAATTGAAGAGGGAAAGAATATGTCCTCATCTGCCGTTCCTGCCGATTTCGCAAATATCCTGTTTGAGAAGAAGAACGCTATCGCCTACGTGACCGTGAACCGGCCTAAGGTGCTCAACGCTCTTAATATGGCCACGATGGAGGACCTGCGCCGGGCATTCCACGCCATCAAGCAGGACGGCGAGGTGCGAGTCGTCATTGTGACCGGCGCGGGCGAGAAGGCGTTTATTGCCGGCGCGGATATCAGCGAGCTGGCGCGCAACAACCCGGTGGAGGCGAAGGCCTACACTCACCAGGGGCAATCGGTGCTCAATCTGATCGAGAACTGCGGCAAGCCGGTGATTGCCTGCATCAACGGGTTTGCCCTGGGGGGCGGGTGCGAGATCGCCATGGCCTGCACTATGCGCCTGGCCAGCGAAAACGCTAAGCTCGGCCAGCCCGAGGTCAAGCTGGGCATCATTCCCGGGTACGGCGGCACGCAGCGCCTGCCGCGGCTGGTCGGCAAGGGACTGGCTATGCAGCTGGTCTTGGGGGGGGAGATGATCAGCGCACAGGAGGCACACCGGATCGGATTGGTAAACGAGGTGGTGCCCGCCGCGGAGCTGATTCCGCGCGCCGAAGCCATCGCGCAGAAGATCATTGCCAACGCGCCGCTGGCGGTGCAGTGGGCGATGGAGGCGGTCAACAAGGGCATGGAGATGCCGCTGGCCGAAGGGCTGTTCCTGGAAGCCACCTTGTTTGGCTTGTGCTGCGCTACAGAGGACAAGAAGGAGGGGACTGCGGCTTTCCTGGAGAAGCGGCCCGCGAAGTTTCAGGGAAGGTGAGTTGCGGCTTCGAAGTCGGCAAGTTTCCAGTTTCGAGTTTTGAGTTTCAAAATCCAAGGCCCATAGGGCACTCGAAAAATCCATTTTTCTGGCAACATCCGAAACACCATGGTTAAAGCGATCCATATCGGCCGTTCAGTGAAGACGGCAGCAGAGTTCAAGCTGTTGACGGACCTGCTGGAAGCGCTGGGGTTGGAGCGCGAATCACAGCTGCCCGGCGGCAAGAACCGGGCGCTGACCCTGGTTGCGCCCGCGGGCAAACTGAGCCTGGGCTCCAAGGCGGCAGGCGACCTGCGGGGGCGGGCCGAAGGCACCGATCTGCTGCTCGAGGTAACGGATCCTGATTCCGTCTATGCGCTCATCGAAAAGCGCGGCTTGAAGTTGATTGCCGACCATCACGAGGGGAACTCACGATTGTTCGTGGTGGAAATGCCGGGCAATATAAAAATTGCTTTTTTCGGCGCGTCGGGAGCGAGCCCACGCGGTATTGCGGGTGAACTGGACGCGCGCGGCTTACGTTTTGGAGTGGTGGTCAGCCGCTTCAATTCCTTCATTACCGAGCGACTGCTGGCGGGGGCCTTGGATGGGCTACGCCGTACGGGCGCCCGCGAAAGAGACATTGAGATTGTCCGCGTGCCCGGAAGCTTCGAAATTCCGGCAGCGGCGCGCGGGCTGGCGGAGGCCGGCGAGGTGGACGCCGTCATCTGCCTGGGCTGTTTGTTGCGCGGGGAAACGCTGCATTACGAGGTTATTGCCAACGAGGTGGCGCGGGGTATTGGACAATCGGC
Organism: Terriglobales bacterium; assembly: GCA_035295475.1. Classification (GTDB taxonomy): domain Bacteria; phylum Acidobacteriota; class Terriglobia; order Terriglobales; family Acidobacteriaceae; genus JAICWP01. The sequence goes on along the minus strand of DATGIY010000684.1, from coordinate 3,493 downwards.
TCAGGAAACCGGTGTTCCGCACGCCCTGGGGGTGCTGACCTGCGATACTTTGGAGCAGGCGATCGACCGCGCCGGGTTGAAAAGCGGCAACAAGGGTTTCGAGGCGGCGCTGTCGGCGGTGGAGATGGCGAGATTACAGCTCGCAATGCGAGTGCAGGCAGGAAAAAAAGACGTTGGCCGTCGGCCCACGACTGGCGGCAGGGCCGGGTCCACGCGTCAGAGACGAACGACCGCGAAAAGCCGATAGCCAAGAGCAGATTTTCGCAATTTTGCTTTGCGCCGAAATCGATCCCGGATGTCTTAAACTGAGAACTGGCCACCGACAACTGACCGCTGGTTTATGGGCACACGGCGAAAATCGCGCGAACTGGCTTTGCAAATGCTGTTCCAGGCCGACATGGGCGGGCAAAACCTGGAGCAAGTCCGCCGCACTTTCTGGAGAGAACGTGGAGCAGTATCGGATGAGGTACGCGACTTTGCCGAGGACCTGTTTCGGATTGGCATGGAGCGGTCCGGAGAAATTGATGGGTTGATCGAGCGGCATGCGCAACACTGGCGCATGGACCGCATGGCCGCCGTGGACCGCAACCTGCTGCGCGCCGGGGTGGCCGAGTTCTTAGGTTTTCCCCGTACTCCCAAGCCCGTGGTTATCAACGAGGCGCTGGAGATCGCGCGCAAGTTTTCCAGCCCTGAGTCGGTGCAGTTCATCAATGGCGTGCTGGACAGCGTGGCCCGGGAACTGGACACTACAGTTACGCCCTCGCCGGACAACGCTTAGGATAGGGAACTATGAAGTGGTCTGACGAAGCCAATGAGATCGTAGAGGAACTTTTACGTGAACTGCCGGCACCCACGCGCGCGGTGGTGCAAGAAGCGACCGAGTTGCGGGCTGAGACCTTGACCGATGAAGCGGGAGAAGACGAAGTCTCGATGGAAACGGCGGTGCAGGCCTTTGTCGAATCGACTCCTGCGGACCTGCGCTCACGCCTGAAACATACCCTCACCTACCACGGCATCGATCCGGAAGATTACGCCGCAGCATTCTCCTCGTAACTCCTTCAGCTCCCGAAGCAATCAGGGCCGCAGGGCCACGATATCAGGTGGGCAGCTGACGCTATTGTTGTTGCACAGCGTTACCGGGATTTGGCCTGCATCCTGAAGGCGAACCGTATCCAGATGATGAACCGTGCCATCGCTGGCGCCCACGTAGAGATCATTGCCGGAGAGGCTCAAGGCGCCGCTCAGGGGTGTGGCGCTGGGGCTCAAAGTGATGGTCTGCACCAGGCGACTGCGGAAATCATAGATTATTACTGTACTCAGGTTGCTGAGAACGTAGATCCGATTACCATCCGAGGAGACCAGTACCTGCTTCGGGGTGAAGCTGCCTTGTCCGAAGTTGATGGAGCTCGCGGTGGCGCTGACCGGGGGAGGACAGCCAGCCGCGCTGGTGGCAACCGCCACAGAAGTGAACCCGGTAGTGTCGACTGCGACCATAGTCTTGCCGTCCGGCAAGGATGTCAGCAGATTAGGTTGAGCCGACGTGGCCACAGTGGCGGTATTGGGTGATGCCGGCGGCGCGCCATTGCATCCGTTGAACAGGCTGATGGCAGAGTCCGTGCGAGCCACAAACCCAAATGCTCCCGTGGCCAGAAAGGCAGCGCCCGTGGCGGGGGCAGGCAGGCTAATAGTCTGCAGCGGATGAGTGGTCGAGTACAGGTACAGGGTGCTGCCGGCCAGCAAGTAAGCGCTGGTACTGTCGGGAGAAAAAGCAGCCGCCGTCACTCCGGAGATCAGGAATGGAGTGGTGGCGTTCGTCTTGGAGTTGAAGACATAAATCGCGTTTGGCGAGTCAGTTGTATCGGAGACGATTACAAGCGTGTCATCCGGAGATACGGCCAGAACTTTACCTTTCACACTGCCGGCCGTCAGAAGCGTGCTCCCCGCGAGCGTCAGGATGCGCAAGCCGCCCGTGGTTCCAAAATAAGCACGCGTCCCCGTGGGATCGACAAGGAATGAACTGGGAGCAGAGGGCATGATGAGGGCGGTACCGGCGGTATTCGTCTGCGTATCGATGGGTATGAGCGATGTCTGACAAGGAACCGCCGTGCCAAAGCAGCCGGTGCTGGTGACGAAAACCGTGTTGGCGGCCGTTGATCCCGTAACCGTAGTGGACACCACGTTGGAGGAGTAGATCGGATACAAGTTCACGTTGCAACCAGGGGGAGCACAAACCGGAAAAGCGCCCGCGCCTCCGGGACTGACGGCACTGACGCTGGCACCCTTGGCAGTGGCCACTCCTGGCTGCGTGCTTATCCAGGTCAGGCCGTTCACCGTGATGGAATTTCCCTGGGTGTCAAGCACGGTAGGTGCGAGCGCGGCGGAACTGCCGCTGGCGAGCTGCAGTAAATCCGTTCCAGTGCTCGATGCCACGACGGAGATGGACTGAACCGGGCAGGTTTCAAAGGGGACACTCTGCCCGTTAACCCCGCTGATGTTGGCAAAAATCTGTGTCGCACCCGGCTGATCAGCGGTGACCTGTACCTGGTTTGGCTGCAAGCCGGTAATCGTGGTGCTGGTTTTGGCCACGGTGGAGTCCACTACAGACCAGTTCAGCGGGCCCACAAATGGCGTGATGTCGGTACCCCCGCTGAACACGGTGGCCTGAAAATTCTCCGTTTGATTCTGCGGCACGCAGGCCGGCGCCGGTGTGGTCATGGAAGCGGCTTGAATGCTGGTGACCTGGGGATGCACGTATACCGTGGTGGTCGCGCTCGGGGTGCCATAACCGGAGGCAAGGACGCGCACTACTCCAGGCGGTCCCGGACTACAGACAATCCCGCTGCTGTCCCAGCTGCCGGCGCACGCCAGGCCATTAACGCCGAAGGATAAGACGCGATTGTTGTTGGAGATAAAGTTGATGGGGGTCGAGATTACAGTCTTATTCTGGGTGACGGTGGCGCTGAACTGGAGCGTGGAGCCGACATTCATGGAGGCCGTGGGGCTAGGACTGAGCGTGACCGTGATCGTAGGGGGAATCGCTTTCCCGCTGCTACCGCTGCCGCAACCGAGAGCGACCAGGCTGAGAAACAGGACTAAGAGGGTGCCGGCGACGCCAGTTAGCTTACAGATACGACCCATGGAACCTCCCCGCCCAGGCGCGAAGCCCTGGACGGACTAAAAGCAAGTTGTTCCTGAAAACCATCAGTCTAGATGGTGTCGTTTTTTTCGGCAAGTTGAGGCGGTTTGGCGGCGTGAGTGAGGCGCCGAAGGCGGCGAGCGGGAGCCGCCAGCCGAAACCCTGAGCGCAGTCGAAGGGTCTGGGGTTTTGGCGGCCCATTCGGCGCTTCGCTCCGCTCAGCTGCTCACGGCAAGCTGAAGGTGAGTGAGGCGCCGAAGGCGGCGAGCGGGAGCCGCCAGCCGAAACCCTGAGCGCAGTCGAAGGGTCTGGGGTTTTGGCGGCCCATTCGGCGCTTCGCTCCGCTCAGCTGCTCAC
>DATGIY010000683.1:0-6268 GCA_035295475.1 Terriglobales bacterium | reverse complement strand
CATGCCCGGCCAGGCGGAAGGCGCGCGCCAGCGAAGCCAAGGTGTTAGCCTCGTCGTCTACGATCAGCAGATGTGCCTTGGTGGGCATGAATTCCTATCCTGAACTCGCGCTGAGTTGCGCCGTGCCTTCCTGGTGACGCGGCAATTCGATCACAAAGGTGCTTCCCCGGCCAGGCGAGCTGCGCACCGAGATGCGTCCGTGATGATCGCTGATCACGGATTGCACAAATGCCAACCCCAGCCCGGTACCGTACTCCTTGGTAGTGTAATAGGGAGTGAAGAGGCGCTCACATTCCTCTTTGGTCATGCCGCTACCCGTGTCCGCCACTTCAATGCACACATTAGGGCCGGCATCGCGGGTACGCAGCGTGAGCGTGCCGCCCTTCGGCATGGCATCGATCGCGTTCAAAACCAGGTTGGCAAGGGCCCGGCGCAGCAGGTCGGGATCGGCAGAAATCTGCTCGAGCGAGTCTTCGAGTTCCGTACGGGCGACAATCGGCGGCCGGCCTTCCGCCTGCAGTTGCGCCTGATGTGTAAGCAGGACATCCCGCACCAGATCATTAATGTCCATCTCCCGCAGCCGCGGTTGCGGCATTTTCGAGAATTCGCTAAACCGGCTGATGATGGTCTTCAGATTGGCGATTTCGGCTAACAGCGTGCCCGTGCTTTCGCGAAACACTTCGTCAAACTGCTCTCCGCCATGCTGGCGGGACTTAAGCAGATTTTCCACGGTGATCTGCAGCGGGAACAAGGGATTCTTGAGCTCGTGAGCGAGGCGGCGGGCCAGTTCGCGCCAGGCCGCCACCCGTTCCGCCTGCACCAGACGCTCGCGCTGGTCAGTCAGCTCGCGTGTCATGCGATTGAAGGCTTCGGCCATCTCGCCCAGTTCATCGCCGGATTCCACCTGCAGTTGCGTGCTCCAATTGCCGGCGGCTACCTCGCGGGAAGCGGCCGCAAGCTGTTCCACGGGACGCGTTACCCGCGCCGCGATCCAGCTGCTGACTAGAATCGCCAGCAGCGCGCCCAGGCCGGCCACCAGCAGAGCGGTGGATCGAATGCGCTTCTCCACCGCCACCAGGTCGCGCCGCGAATTTCCCACCAGAAGCAAGCCGAGCAGGTCGCCTTGTTCGCTCTTTAGCGGGATGGCATCCACGTTCTCGCTGTCAGCTGGATCCGAGGACCAGCTGATCACTTGATTCTGCTCGGCTCCGGTGTCCTGAACCCGTTGCACCAGCGGCTCCAGTTTTTCGCCCTGGGGGACCTTTCCGGCGGCGTCTACCAGCAGCTCCGGAGAAAAGCCCGACCCGGAATTGGTGTACAGCATGGCGCGAGTTCCGGCGGGCAATTCCAGGGAGGCGAGAAAATCCTGGTCCAGGCGTCGTCCGCCCACGACAAATAAGGGTTTGTCGGCCGAGGGCACGGCGCGCACGGCAAACAACCCCAGGGCCGTTCCATCGGGCAACTCTTCGCGTTTGAGAAAGGCGTTTCCCGGCGGCGGATGGTTTTCCACCAGCGCTTCCTTGTAGCCGAATTTCGCCGGCCATTGCGCCGAGGACACAATGGCGCCGCCCGCGGTTACAAATTCGAGAAAATCCAGCTGCTGAGCTTTGGCCACGGCGGCCGCTTCATTGACGTAGGTGCCGGCATCGCTGGGCTGGCGGCTCAAGTCGAGAGCCATGCGCGAGGTAGACTCGCTGTCGGCGATTGCTTCAACGCGGCGTGCCACATCCTCTCCCCGGCGAGTGAACTCACGATGGAACTGCGCCACGAGCGCGTTGGTGCGCTCCTGTTCCGTCTGCTCGAAGGCTCGATGCGTGATCCCGGAAACCGCCCAAGCCACCGCCAGCACCGCCATAATCACGGTCAGCGTGAACAACAACAGCAGCTTGCGGCGGAAGCTCATGGCTTGGCCCCTCCCAGCCACACATCCGCCAAGTCCCAGTTTCCGAACAGGCCTTCTTGCCAGCTATTGAGGTTAGGGGCGATCGCGACAGCTTGCGGAACGTGGATGAGGGGAATGATGCGCCCTGATTGCAGCAATTGCTGCTCCTGCGCGTAGAGTTCCTCTGGGGAACTTCCCTGAAACTGCTGGGGAGCGAGGCCCGCCGCACGGGCCACCGCGGCCAGGGCCGTCTGAGGATTGGGCGATGGCAGGGTGATCGTAACCAGCCGCGCATCGGTACTGGCGGGCGCCGCCAAGGGCTGCAGGTTCACTCCAGCATCACGGCCGTTCAACGCCACGCGCTGCGCTATGAGCTGCATAGTTGGATCGGAAGGATCATAAGATAGCGTGAGCGTGGGAGCGGACAGCGGAACCGTCGGTTGCGGCGAGCTTGTGGGGGTCGTGAACAGAAATGCATAACCGCTCATCCAGTTGGGGAGAACCGTTTGCGCCACTTCTCCTTGTCCTTGGAGGAGTACGTTTCGGATGGCTGCGCGGTCGATGATGGCGGAAAGCGACTGCCGCACATGCCTCTCCTCTTCCGATTGTGGATCGCGAGCGAACACCACGGCAACAAGCTGGTTGGGGGCGGATGTGAAAATCCTCTTGCCATCCAACGTTGCCCGGCGCACCTGCTGGGGAGCAACTTCCACCACGTCCGCGCGTCCCAGTTCCAGCGCAATCAGTTGCTGGCGCCAAGCCTGACCCATTGTGATTTCCAGCGAATCGGCAAACGGGCGGCCGCCCCAATAGCCCTCGAAGGCGCTCAGCACTAATCTTTTGCCTGGTTGCCACGCCGCGACCTGAAAGGGACCGGTGCCGGAGAGCTTTCCGCCGGTATGGTTAGAGATTGCATTCTCCGGCAACGCCAAAACAGCCGGCATGTTGGGAGTTGGGTTGTCGGTCTCGATGATGACCGAATCCGCGGCGACACTCACCTGCCACTGCGAATTGGCGGAGCGCAGTGCTGCAGCGAGGGCATCGGGCGTCAGCGGTGAACCGTCTTGAAAGGTCACCCCGCTGCGCAGCCAGAACTGCCAGTGACGGTATTGGCTATCCGACTGCCATCGCGTCGCGAGCTTAGGCTGCAAGTGGGAACGGGAATCAAAGCCGGTCAAGCCCTCGAAGATCAATGTGGAAATATGATCGTTCTGCCAGGCAGCCAGGGTGGCGGGTTCCACCGACGCGGGCGCCTCGCGTACCATGACCCGCACGGTTCCGCCGTAATGCGGCCGCACGGCGCCGGCAGTTGCCGTAAGCAACGCGAGCACGCTACCGATGACAAGCGATGGCCAGGTTGTACGCTTCATATTTCCCGCTTTCGCTGTTTCGTTCCACGGCTATGGCACTGTTGCCGTCTTCCTTGCTCCACAGAGCAGTGATCGGACCGCCGAATTCCAAAGCCGAGCCCATGGGCGCCGGTTCCCGATCCGCCACCTCGTAGGCACGCAGCTTGTCGTTCTCGCCGCTGTCGCGATCGGTCGCCAGCAGTTGCCAGCCGGAACCGCAGTCGCTCTTCAGAGCAGCGATATCGCTACCCCAGCGCACCTTGGGAACCACGTCATTGATGCCGTCCACCATGTGCACTGCCCCATCCACTCCCGCCAGCGCCCACAGGATATAGTTCTGACGCGGCAATGGTGCAGCCGCATAGAAAGGCGTAAAGGCGTTTTGCGACCCGATTCCGGGAACCAACACTCCGGTGAAGAAATTCCGTGTAGGTGAAAAAAAGCCGCGCACATGCTGCGAGATTGTGCCCAGGGGCCAGGGATCGTCGGCCTCATGACAACCCATGCTCAGGGGAGCGGCGAGCACCGCCTGACAGACCACTCCGGGCAGATAGGCGTCGAACAAATGCTCCTGGCTGAAGACGAGACGTCCGCGCACATCGCGCGGCCAGGGACGCGCGTGGGAAATGGGAAAGACCTGCTCCTGGCGCCACACCTCATTCGTCCCGCTCAGTACCGAAACCTTTTCGGGATCGAGCACGATCAGGTGCTGCGGGCTGCCGCCGGGCAGGAGCAGGGCGTCGAGAATGGGAGTGTCCTGCGACCACAGCAGCGTGCGATGAATGCTGAGCGGGGAACTCGAGCTGAAAGTCACCGCTGCGGGCGTCCCCGCGACGGAAACCATCACTACCTTGTCTTCCCCTGCCCCCTGGCGGATTTCGGCCACCCACAAGTAGTTTGTGGCCGTTTCGGAAAAGGTAACCAGTACGGATGCTGCCTGGCCACTCGTCACCACCTGAACGCCATTGCTCTGCAGTTCTGCGATCAGGTTTGAGCGCGCCTGGTTCACTTCAGCAGCCGTCAGCGATGACCGATTGGTGGTCTCCAAGGCAATCGCGCCCGGCCCGGTGATGGTCGCGATCTTTTGCGCCAATGCAGTGGCGGGCGTGTTCCAGTCCGTGGCTGCCGCGGGCAAGGTAAGGAGCAAGCCTACGACGATGCCGAAGATCAGGCCCGTACAGTTTCGCCGCAACATGTATGGATGATGCGAATTATAACCCGCTGCCATCGTCTGCTCCCGCGGCCTGCGTTAAAACCCGATTTCTGGCTCTATGGTTGGCGAAGGCCTTGCCGGCGGGCGGCCCTTTTGGCGTTGGGCCAGCGAGGCCGCCCGGGAAAAACGCGTTCACTGGTTGGGGGGATCATCCGGGGGAGCCGGCGCGGCATGATTGCCCATGCTCAGCCCGCGCAGCAGGTCGTTAGCAAACATGAACTTGCCGTCGGCGGGAACCACCATGATCTGCAACTTGTCGGATAGCTTTTCGGCAATGATCTTGTTGATCAATAACGGATTCTGCTTGAGAACGGCACCCTCGCTCTGCATGCGCTGGGCGTCAGCGGCTGCCGTCAGGCGTATGCGGTCGGCCTCGGCTTCGGCCAGCAGTTTGCGCCGCTCCATTTCCGCCTTGCTGTCGATCACCTTGGCTTGTGCGTTGGCCTCAGCGTTCTGCACGGTGGCTTCCTTACGCGCCTGCGACTCCAGCCGAGTCTGTTCGATCTGCTCCTTCTTGAGGGGCAGCAGGTACCTCATGGCGTCCGACTCCCCCTTGGCCTGCAGCACCCGCACCTGCGCCTGCGCTTCCGCCTGCTTGACTTGCTGAGCCTTCGACGCCTCAGCCTCCAGTTCAGCGATTCGCACCTGCTTCTGCTGGATTTCCGTTTCCACGCCCATGCGGTCATTCTGTTGTTCCTTGAGCAGCAAATCCTCCAGACCCTTGGCGTATTCCGGCGGAAGCTGGATGTCGCGCAGCATGACCTCCTTGACAATGATTCCGTCAGCGGCCAACTTGCGGGTGATGGCGCCAGCGGGACGCTGGCGCACCTCTTCGCGCTTGCTGGCGAACACTTCGCGCACGGTGTAGTTGGGAACCAGTTCGCGCCAGGCGCTGGCCACGACCGGCGGCACCAGTTCTTTCTGCACCGGCTGAGGAAGGTTGTTCAGGATGTAGTCGAGATGTGTGGGGTCCAGGCGATAGCGCACCGTGATGGCCAGCCCCACCGAGAGCCCTTCCTTGGCCTGCACCTTCATCGGTTCCGGTGCGGGCGCGGCATGGCCAACCTTGTTCGCTACAGTGGCGTGATCCTCGACCATGCCCGTAGTAAACAGCTGATCGCGAGTGTCAAACAGCACCACCTTATCGATGAAGGGCCGCACGATGTGAACTCCGGGGTAGAGCGTCCCCGGCACAGTGCCTGAGACTTGGCTGACGCGGACTGCGCCCATACCCTCCGGCACCACGACCAGGCTCATGGCCACCAGGACCGGTCCCCAGGCGAGCAGGACCAGAGCCGCGCCCACGCGCCAGCGCACTTCGTGCTCCTCGGGCGCGGGTTGGCCGGGCTGCAGTTGCGCCAGAGCCCGGCGAAGCATGGCAGCCACGTAAATGTCATACCCCAGAATCGCGGCCGCCGAGCCGAACATCACGATTCCGATGGCCATCAGCAGATATTTGATCAATAGCACGGGTTTTCTCCTTTGTGCCGCACCGTCCGGGTTGCCGGCTTGCGAGCCTGAGCAAAAACCAGACGGAACATGGTCCCGAATACCAACTCCTCCACCAGTAGCCCGATGGCTACTGAAAACGTCAGCCCCGCTACTGCGACGAGCGCTGTCATTGCGGATTCCATTGCGTCCTCCTTTTCACTGGCCAAGCGCCGGCTGATTAACCGCGGCAACTTGCGATGGCGCGGCTGCTGCAGCGCCGAATACCTGTTCGGTTTCCGCATCGCGGCGGGCGCGGATCTCGACCCGGTCGGCTACGCGCACCAGCCGGAAGAACTGCTCCATGTCACTGTTCTTCATGCGTATGCATCCGTG
>DATGIY010000682.1:0-4797 GCA_035295475.1 Terriglobales bacterium | reverse complement strand
CCGATCTCGACCAGCGATTCCCAGGGATTGGCCTCCAGCTGCTTCATGCCGAGGGAGATGCGGCGCTCGGCGGGGTTGACCGCCAAGACCTCGGTTTCGATGGTGTCGCCCACGTTGACCAGCTTGGAGGGATGCTTCATGCGTTTGGACCAGGTCATTTCGCTGACGTGGACCAGGCCTTCGATCCCCTGTTCCAATTCCACAAAAGCGCCGTAATCAGTGACGCTGATCACGCGGCCCTTGACGCGCGCGCTAACGGGGTAGCGCTGGGCGGCGTCCAGCCAAGGATCGGGGGTCAGCTGCTTGAAGCCCAGGGAGACGCGCTGCTTTTCCTTGTCGAACTTGAGCACCTTGACCTGAATTTCATCGCCCACATTGACCAAATCGCGGGGATGAGTGAGGCGGCCCCAGGACATATCCGTGATGTGCAGGAGACCGTCGATGCCGCCCAGGTCCACGAAGGCGCCATAGTCGGTCAGGTTCTTCACGGAGCCGGTGAGGACCGCGCCCTCTTCCAGGTGCTCCATGGTTTTTTCGCGCTTGGCCGACTGTTCCTCTTCCAGAAGCTGCTTGCGCGAGACCACGATGTTGCCGCGCTTCTTGTTGAGCTTGATGACATGGACTTCGATGGGCTGGCCCCTGAAGCCTTCCAGGTTGCGCACCGGGCGCAGGTCAGCCTGGGAGCCGGGCAGGAAGGCATGAGCGCCGTTAATATCGACGGTCAGGCCGCCCTTGATGCGGTCCACGACGATGCCGCGAATCGGCCGCTTGTCGTTATAGGCGCTCTCGATTTCATCCCAGGCGCGCAGGCGCTGGGCTTTGAGATGCGAGAGATTGACGTAGCCCTCTTCGGTTTCGCCCTTCTCCATCATGACATCAATGGAGTCACCCGCCTGCACCTTGGGCTTGCCCTCGTGATCCAGGACTTCGGCAAGCGGCACCATGCCTTCGGACTTGGCGCCAATGTCCACGACCACCTGGGTGGGCGTGATCTTGAGCACGGTTCCTTTGATGACGTGGTCGTCGCCAGAAGCGGGCTCGGGTTCAGGGGTGAAGGTTTCCAGTGCGGTAGCGAAATCGTCAGTTGTCATGTTCTCTTTTTTCGGCTGATTGGAGCCAGTGGGCTGCGGGGTCATGCGGGTTCCTGATTCCGAGGACTGAGATGCAAACCGGGGTTCCAGGTTGCTGTGTCTTCGAGCGCCATAGCTATACCGATGCACCCGAAAGACGCGGGGTGGAACGAGCTAGGCAGATGAACTGCTGGCTTGTGTCTCGGTGTGGTCGACCCGTCCTACAAAGCGCTGAAAACTACTTCCAGCGGGCGGATCATCTAACAGGAAACCCGCGTCTCTACGGAACCCTTCGACTATAGCAACCGCTCGTAAAAAGTGTCAAACCAGCGAGGGAAATTTCCGCTGACGAAAACTGCCCAGGCGCATGTGCATAGCGCGCCCCCAGGGCGGGGAGCGCGATCGTGGCTAAAACCGTATTTAAGTTGCTTGGCGATGAGCCTGAGGGGCAAGAACTTACCGCTGTGTTCCGGACGCGAGCTTGGTCAGTAACAACGCAGTAACCATGCCGACGCGCGCTCGGAAAAGCAGCACGCATCTGCTACTCTCAGCGGCATGGATTACCTGTGGACGCCGTGGCGTTACGCCTACGTGACTGGGGCGCGCAAGCCGGCGGGATGTATTTTCTGCGAAGCTGCGAAGCAGCCGGATGCGGAGGCAGGCATCGTTTACCGCGGTTCGTTGTGCTACGTGATTCTGAACGCGTTTCCATACACCTCCGGGCACGTGATGATCGTTCCCTACCAGCACGTGGATGAGTTGCAGAAACTGGCGCGGGAAGCGGCGCACGAAATGATGGATGTCTCGCAGCGTCTGGAAAACGTGCTGCGGCAGGTGTACCGGCCGGACGGCGTCAACCTGGGAATGAACATCGGGCAAGCCGCGGGAGCGGGCGTCGCCGACCACATTCACGTGCATCTGCTGCCCCGCTGGTGCGCCGACACCAATTTCATGACCACCACGGCAGAAACCCGGGTGCTGCCCGAGGCGCTGGAAACCACCTATAAGCGGCTGCGAGAGAAGCTGGCGAGCTAGAGGTTTCTGAATGTTCCAACGACGCCATTCGGCACCTCTGGGGCTAAAGCCCAAAGTCTATCCGGCCCTGGCCGGCGCGGCTCAAGCCGCGCCCTTTCAAAACCACTGGCTCGGGAACGCCCCGCTCAAGCCGCACCCCTTCAAAACGGCCAGCGCGAGTTGGGCCGCTCCAGCCACTCTTTCAAAAACGTTTACGAGATAGCTTCTGAATGCTGAAGCTCATCCCCGAGGCCGCACCGCCGGCCCGCGCCGCATCTTACGCCTGGGAGCAGAACCGAGGAGGAGCATACATGGCGCACTTTGGCACGCTGCGTAATTACAAGTTGCCGGTAGCGGCGGATATACGAGGCACAACCGTCTACGGGCTGGAAGATGAGAAGATCGGCAAGCTGGACGACGTAATTCTGGATCACACGACGGGGGAAGTGAAGTACGCGATCGTTGACAGCGGGGGCTGGCTGAAGAGTCACAAATTTCTGGTACCGGCGGACCGTATTTTCTCCTACGCCAAGAGTCCGGGCGATTTTGTGGTGGGCGTGACCAAAGAGCAAATCAAGGAATTTCCCGCCTACGACGAAAAAATGCTCGACTCAGACGAGCACTGGAAAATGTTTCAGAAAGAATACGACCAGGGATGGCATGACAGCCCGGTGCAACATCATCACGGGTCGGATCGCGATGTCACCCCGGCCGAAACTCCCAGCGCAGCCTCAGCGGGTACGCCGGCCCGGGATCGCGAACTCACCGCGGCCGAGCTTTACCCGCAACCGATCCATGACAAGTTCAGTTCGCCGATGCCGAGTGGCGGCAAGTTGACCGAGCACCCGAGCGGAACCGTGGATCGCGCCCAAAATGCCGCTTTTGGCAGCGATCCGCTGAGTTCGCGCTGGTCGGCGTTCCAGGAGCACTTGCGCCGCAACCGGGTGGACATCCAGGCCAGCTGCCCACAGTGCGCGCCCGCGCCGGAGAAGAAGCGCGACGTGGCGTAAATTCATCGCCGCGGATGGAAGCCGGCAGTTAGCACTTGGCATTGGGCCGTCAAGGTTGATTTCACAACAGGCACGACAACTTCAGCGCCGCGGATTAACGCGGATGACGCGGATTAATTTTCTGCGTTGATCTGCGTCGATCTGCGGCGAAGAAGTTTATTTCCCAACCAGGCGCAACATTTCTTCTTCCCCGATCACGCTCACGCCCAGCTCGCGGGCCTTGTCCAGCTTGGAGCCGGGGTCGGCGCCGGCTACCACGTAGTCGGTCTTCTTGCTGACCGATCCGGTCACCTTGCCGCCGGCATCCTCGATCATCTTCCTGGCTTCGTCGCGGCTGTGGTTGGCGAGGGTGCCGGTGAGCACGAAGGTTTTGCCCGCCAGCCTGGTTCCCTTCTCCCGCTTCTTGCCGGTGAACGTCAGCCCCGCCTGGCGCAGGCGCTCCACCAATTCAACGTTCTTGGGCTCCTGGAAAAAGTCGTAGATGCTCTGGGCCACGCGCGGACCAACCTCGTTGACTTCCTGCAGTTCTTCCACGCCGGCCTGCATGATGGCGTCCAGCGAGCCAAAGTGCTGGGCCAGGAACTCGGCCGTGCGCTCGCCTACAAAGCGGATACCCAGGCCGTAGATGACGCGCTCCAGGGGCAGCTTGCGGGAATTGGCGATTTCGTCGAGTACGTTCTGTGCGGATTTGTCGCCCATGCGCTCCAGCCCCAGCAGGTCCTGCTTGGTGAGCTGGTAAATATCGGCCACGCTCTTGACCAGGCCGCGGTCGGTGAGCTGGTTGACCAGCGCGTCGCCCATGCCTTCGATGTTCATGACCCCGCGGGAGGCGAAATGCAGGATGGTCTCGCGCAGTTTGGCCGGGCAGTTGGCGTTGACGCAGCGGTGGTCGGCTTCGCCCTCCACCCGCACTACGTGGCCGCCGCACTCGGGGCAGCGCTCCGGCATGTGGAATTGCTGGTGGCCGCGCGGGTGCTCCTTATCATCGAGCACGCGCGTGACCTTGGGGATGACGTCGCCGCCACGCTCCACTTCCACCCAGTCGCCAATCTTGACGCCGAGGCGTTCGATCTCATCGGCGTTGTGCAGCGTGGCGCGTGTGACTGTGGTTCCACCAATGGCAACTGGCTGCAGCCACGCCACGGGCGTCAGCTTGCCGGTGCGCCCCACCTGCACGCGGATGTCCTCAATCTTCGTGATTCCGGAACGGGCAGCGTACTTGTAGGCGATGGCCCAGCGTGGCGCTTTGCCGGTATAACCCAGCTCGCGCTGCAAGCGGGTTTCGTCCACCTTCACCACCACGCCGTCAATTTCGTAGGGCAGGGTGTCGCGCTTCGGTTCCCAGCTGTTGATGAATTTCCAGACTTCTTCCCCATTCTGCGCCCGGCGCCAGTTGGGGTTCACCTTAAAACCCGCTGTCTGCAGGGCTTCCAGGGCCTGCGATTGGCGGGGCAGGAGGGCGCGGCCACCATCCAGCAGGAAATAGGCATAGAAGTCGAGGCGACGCTGCGCGGTGATGTTGGGATCAAGCACGCGCACCGCCCCGGCGCCGGCGTTGCGCGGGTTGGCGAACTTGGAGAGGCCCAAGCGTTCGCGCTCTTCGTTCATGCGCTCGAAAGACTTGGTGGGCATGATCACCTCGCCACGCACCTCAAACTCCGGGGGCAGGCCGGCCTTTTTCAGGGTGGCGGCCGGGATGAAGA
>DATGIY010000681.1:0-2999 GCA_035295475.1 Terriglobales bacterium | reverse complement strand
GTCGGGGCGCGAGGCGTCACGTCGTGTGGCGGATTGAGCGAAAGTCGACAACAGGATTTGGAATTTAGCAATTTGTAATTTGCAATCTGAAGCCGCGCACCTGCACTGCTTGCCGGATTCGTTAACCGCCCATTCCCACTGGAGTCATCCCGAGGGCCTTCAGGCCCGAGGGATCTCGCGTGCAGTGCCGGGAGGTCGCTGGCGCACGCCAGATGCTTCGGCCATAAAGCGCCTCACCATGACGCGGTTGGGGAGTGCGCATGCCCCAACAGCTCAGGGTTCCGTAAATCACCAATTACAAATTCACCAATTACAAATTCACCTACCGCCGCATCATGCCGGGGCCGCCGGGACGGCGGGCTGCGCTTTCCTCACCGATGGCCAGCTCGTCGCCGGGCTGCAAACTGCCCTTCAACAACTCCGCCACCGCGGTTTGCGTGTGGTCGGTGATCCCGGTGCGAATCATGACCGGCTCAATGCTGCGATCCGGACGCAATTTCCATATGACCGCCAGGTCGCGGCGCGGTGTCCGCGGCCCCTGCAGGCCGGCAGTTTGAGGCTTGCCGGGGCCGCCATTTCCGGCTCGTGCTGCGGGACCGGTGTGTTGCTCAGGAATCCCATACTGCGCGTACAGCTGGCGAATCCGCTCGGCGCTCATAGCCGGCTTGAAGCGCAGCGCCGTGTTGGGCACCTCCAGCACATCTTCCGCGGTGGCCACCGGAATGGTCACATAGGCCGTCATGCCTGGGAACAGCTTCATCTGCGGGTTATCGAAGGCGATGACCGTGTCGTAGGTGACCACGTTCTGCACGATGGTGGGGTTCAGGCGAATCTGCACCACATGGCCGTGGAATATCTCGTTGGGGAAAGCGTCCACGTTAAACGTCGCCTGCTGCCCCACCTTGATATTGCCCACATCCGACTCGTCTGTCTGGGTGTCCACCTGCATTTTGGTCAGATCCTGGGCAATGTTGAACAGCGTCGGCGCCTGCAGAGATGCGGCCACGGTCTGCCCCACATCCACGTTGCGCGCTACCACGATTCCATTGATGGGCGCATGGATGATGGTGTGATCCAGGTTGGTCTGCGCCACATCCACTGCCGCCGTTTTTAGATTCACCTGAGCCGCCGACTGCTTGACCGTAGCTTCGGCGGCGGTCACACCAGCAGCAGCTGTGTCGGCGTTGGCGCGGGCCAGGTCAAGCTGCTGGGGACTCATCACCCCTTCCTTGGCCAAGCCCACAGTGCGCTGATAATCGGCTTTGGTCTGTACCGCGGTGGCTTTGGCTTTTTCCAACTCTGCTTGCGCGGCCGCCAGATTGGCGCGCGCGTTCTGCAAATCCGCCTTGGCCTGCAGCAGGGCCCCTTCGAAAAGCGAAGGCTCGATCTGCGCCACTACTTGACCCTGGCGCACCCGCGAGTTGAAGTCGGCATACAGCTTGGAGATGGTGCCGGAAACCTGCGAGCCCACCTGCACGGTAATGACCGCGTTGATGGTGCCGGTGGCCTGGACGACGTCGTTGATGGTGCCGCGCTGTGCCTTGGCGGTGAAGTATTGCGATTGAGGCGCGCGGTTGTACGTAAAACCGACGATGAGAGCGATGGCCAGAAGCAGCGCGAAGCCGAGCAGCCATTTGTGCTTCAGAAAACTCATGCGTCCTTGAGGCAGCAGGCCTGCCTCTCAGGCTCAATTGCAGCAATCGCCGGCAGAGGTGTCAAGGACTACCAGCGCCTGTGCCTGTGATTGTAAAGACTGGGCACGAGTAGTCAGCGCGCCTCAACGTTGCTCCCTAACCGCGCGAACAGCGTCCCGAAAATGTCGATCCCATCCCACAAGTTCTGCAGGCGCAGGTTCTCGTTGGCAGCGTGCTGGTTGTTGTCGGCATTGGCGATGGGCACGCCGATCACTGGCGTCTGCTCTTTGCCTTCGAACAGGTACATGGGCACGCTGCCGCCCAGGCTCACCACCTGGATAATCGGTCCGCCGGTGGCTTCCTCAATGGTGCGCACCACCGCCTTGGCCAGGGGATTATCCACCGAGGCCCGATAGGCGGGATAGCCTGAACCCCATTCCAGTTTGACCACCTTCGCGTGGGCGCGGCGAGTGGCTGGATCGGGGGTCTCGTGAACTACGAAGAATCCCTGGCGGGCAATGAACCCTTCTATTTCCTGCCGCACGTGCTCCGGGGTTTGGTTGGGGACCAGGCGAATGTCGAGCGAGGCGCGCGCCTCGGTGCTGATAACGTTGGTGGCCAATTCGCCCACGTGCCCGCCCTGGATGCCGCGCACGTTGATAGCCGGCTTCAGGATCTGTTCCGCCAGCTTTGCCCCGTCGCCTTCCGGTTGCGCAATGGCCAGTTCTTGCTCGAGTTGCTCGTCAGCCGCCGGAGTCTCCGCCAGCATGCGTTCTTCGCTGGCCGTGAGCGGCCGCACGTCGTCGTAGAAACCGGGAATCAGAATGTGCGCGTCGGTATCGCGCATGCTGTCCAGCAGATGAGTGAGCAGCACGATGGGATTGGGCGCCCAGTTGCCGTAGTGGCCGCTGTGCAATGGCCGCGCCGGACCATAGATGGTCATCTCCGCATCAATATCGCCTCGCGCGCCATAATCCACCTGCATGCGCCCTGACTGATGGACCGGCCCGTCGCACAGCAGCCAGGCGTCGGCAGCGAGCGTGTCCGGGTACTTGGCGAGGATGTCGGCCAGGTGGGGCGAGCCTGCCTCCTCTTCTCCCTCAAAGAAAAACTTCAGATTGACAGAGGGCGCAATGTGATTCGCGCGCAAGGCGTCGAGCGCCGCCATGCTGGCTTCGATGGGCGCCTTGTCGTCGCTGCTGGAGCGCGCATACACACGCGCCTGGGGATCGAGGTGCGTCTGCGATTGCCAGTCCACCGCCTGCCCGGAGGCGTCGCGCAGCACCGGGCTGAAGGGCGGATTCCGCCACTGCGAAGGGTCCACGGGCTGGCCGTCGTAATGCGCATAAATGCCGATCGTGCCCC
>DATGIY010000680.1:0-2648 GCA_035295475.1 Terriglobales bacterium | reverse complement strand
ACCACCCCATCACGCCAAAAGCGGGCGCGATGGGGGCCCCGGAGCCGGGGCGGCTGTCCCCACAAAAGGATTGCCGGGGCGTTATGCCTACTAAGAAAGGGAGAAATGCATAGGTCCTTCGTGGTGCTGGCCGCGCGAGCGCGGCCAGCGCTTCCTCAGGATGACACGGTACTAAGAGATCCCGGAGATGGGAGCTCAACACGATTAGGTTGAAGGGCCCTCCGTGTGCTCTGTGGTGAAAAAAGTTACTTTGACAGCGCTGCCAGGGCTTCACGGAAGAGGGCGTCAAAGGATTGGCGATTGCTGTTACCGGCTTTGGCCAGAGCGCGTTCGGCGGCGGGCCGCTGATATCCCAGGTTGAGCAAGGCCGAGAGCACATCTTCCTCAACCGGGCTGGTGGGAGCGGCCATGGGTGCGGCGGTGAACTCCTGCAGTTTATCGCGCAGCTCCAGCACCATGCGTTCCGCGGTCTTCTTGCCGATGCCGGGAATGCGCGTAAGCCGCGCCACATCGTTGCCCTTGATGGCCGCTACCATTTCCTCGGCGGGCATGCCGCTCAGAATAGTGATGGCCAGCTTGGGCCCGATGCCGCTCACGGAGATGAGGCGCTCAAACAGCTGCTTTTCCGCGGGGCGAAGAAATCCGAAGAGCGCGATGGAATCTTCCCGCACATGAGTGTGCACGTGGAAGGAGACGTCGGCGCCCACGGCGGGCAGCTCCGAGAACGTGGGCACACTGATGTTGACGTCATAGCCGACGCCACCAGCCTCCACGATGGCCTGGTTGGGGTGCTTGGCGATGAGGCGTCCGCGGAGGTGGGCGATCATGCTTGCATTGTAGCTGCGGTTTTGCAGGGAGCAAGGGATGGTTGGCGGCCGGCTGTCGGCCTGCGGCTGGAGAGGGGACTGCGAGGGTTAACTGCTGGTCTTACGTGCTCCCTCTGCGCTTGTAGTAAATGGCAAATTCAAAGCCGGGATTGGGGGGAAACAGTTCCGCGATCAGGCGCAGGCGCTCGGCCAGGGGAGTAGGGGCGAGCAGGGGATAGTCGCGCTCGCGCAGATCGTAATAATCGACATCGAGGTAAAGAGAGAGCAGGAAAATGGAGATGGCATCGGAGAATGCCGCCTCCAGGTACTCGTTCTTGTGCTTTTCGGCATCGGGGCCCGGGCTAGTGGCCAGTTTGCGCAATTCATAGGCGTCCAGGCTGGTTTCTCCGCGCACGCCCTCTTCCACCTGTTTCCAAACAAGTTCCGAGAAGGTTTGAGCGACGCCGGCGCGCTCCACTACCGCATGTCCCACATTGATATAGAACTCAAAGGCGACAGAAAACTTGTCATCCATGAGGCGAGTGGAGATGAACACGCACTGGGAATCGCCGACATTGAGGTTGCGGTGACAAACCGCATTATCGCTGAGAGCGACATCATAGCGGTCGGCAATCACGGTGTCGTCGCCCTGGCTGACGGTCAGAGGGACAAAATAATAGGCTTTGCGTTCGAGAGCGGCGGCAGCGCTGCGGGGAACGGCCGCCACCATGCGCTCCAGGTCATTGGCCGAGGTGCTGATGTTGCCGGTAAAGGCGTAACAAATGCCGTTTGGCGCCTGGGAGACGGGATTTTGCCGGATCACGTCCGCGGGAGAGTGGGTTAAAGCGTTGGCTGCCTGCGCCATAGACCTTATTCTAGCGCACGGGCAAGGCAGCGCCCGGGCCGGCATCCGTTGTAAGCTGAAGGGTTATGGCTGAAGTTGGCATAGTCACCCGCAAGCCCCGGCTGCCGGGTGTGTTCTTTCGCGCCGCCCTGATCACCTTCGTTTTGACCCTGTTGAGCTTTGCGGTGAGCCTCTTGCTGGCGATTATCGGGTTGAGTTTGTGGGGGGTGATCCGCGGCTATCATCCCGATATGGCCAATGCGTACCGGCACATTGCGTTACCTTTGGCAATCGCGATAGGGGTCATCGTCCTGGTCACCGCGTTTATCAACGAATTCAAACGCTACCGGAAGCGGCTGGCAGCCTGGCGGGGATTTTGAAAACAGCAATTAGCAGTTAGCACTTAGCCCTTGGAAGGTGATGCAGCTCCGGTAATTTGGTCCACGCTAAATGCTGGCTTCTAATTGCTAATTGGTTGATCTCTTGGAGTGAGCCGGTGAAACCGCGCATTGCCATTCCGCTGCCGCATTCCAGCAACCGGGAGTACTCGGAAAAAGTTCTTCCCCAGTATGAAGAGGCGGTGCAACAGGCAGGCGGGGAGCCGGTGCGTATTCCTCTCGACCTTCCGCCGGCGGAGCTGATGAAGCTGATCGAAAGCTGCGACGGGGTGCTGCTGCCGGGCAGCCGGGCTGACGTCGATCCGCAAAAATACGGAGCCGCGCGCGACCCACGCACCAATCCTGCCGATCCGCAGCGCGACAACGCCGACGAACTGCTGCTGCAGGACGCGCACAACATGCGCAAACCGCTGCTGGGCATCTGCTACGGGTTGCAGATTCTGAATGTGTATCGCGGCGGGAACCTGCGGCAGCACATCGAATCCAGCATCGATCACACGGCGCGCGACAAGTCACATATCGTGCGAGTGGAAACGCGCTCCCTGCTGGCGCAAATCCTGGGTGACGCGTTGCGCGCCGGGGAAACCGAGCTGCAGGTCA
>DATGIY010000679.1:0-5564 GCA_035295475.1 Terriglobales bacterium | reverse complement strand
CTCATTCTGGCCTGGGCCGTCACCGGATTCATGACCATAACCGGGGCGCTCTCCTACGGCGAACTGGCCGCCATGATGCCGCGGGCCGGCGGTCAGTATGTTTATCTGCGCGAATCGTTGGGGCCGCTCTGGGGCTTTCTTTACGGCTGGACCCTGTTTCTGGTCATTCAAACGGGAACCATCGCCGCTGTGGGTGTGGCTTTCGGCAAATTCCTGGGCTACTTTCTGCCATCGATATCGTCGACAAACTGGATTGTTCACATAGCCAAGGTGCCGGCCATTCCCGTGGGTCCCATGGTGTTGGGCAACATGGATGTGGGCCTGAATACCCAAAACCTGATTGCCATCGTAGTAATCGTTTTTCTGTCGGTGGTGAACATCTTTGGATTGAAAACCGGTGCCCTGATCCAGAACGTATTCACCATCGCCAAGGCGTCGGCTCTTTTTGGGTTGGTGTTGCTGGGGCTGGCCATTGGCCGCAATGCTCAGGCTATCGCTGCCAATTTCACCGATTTCTGGCGCAATGCCGGCTGGCACGCACAGCACGCCGTGAGGGTAGGAGTTGGCGGTCCCATAGCGGTGGTGGGGACTCTCACGGTGATTGCCATCGCGCAGGTAGGGTCGTTGTTCTCCGCTGATGCCTGGAACAACGTCACTTTCACCGCCGCCGAAGTCAAAAATCCCAAGCGCAACCTGCCCTTATCCCTGGCCTTAGGCACAGGAATCGTAATTCTGCTCTACATCGCCGCCAATTTCATTTACCTGATGGTATTGCCGCTAAATGGCGATCCGCATGGCCTGACCGCCCTGGCGCGCGGCATCAAGTATGCCTCGGAAGACCGGGTAGGCAGCGCGGTGATGTTTCAAATGTTTGGGACCGCGGGAGGAGCGGCGATGGCCATTGCCATCATGCTCTCCAGCTTTGGCTGCGATAACGGGCTGATCCTGGCCGGCGCCCGCGTCTATTACGCCATGGCCAAGGACAAGCTCTTTTTCCGCAAGGTCGCCGAGCTTCACCCCAAGTACAAAACGCCGGTGACCTCGCTGTTGGTGCAGGCGGCCTGGACCTGTGTCCTGTGCCTCTCCGGCAGCTACAGCCAGTTGCTGGATTACATCATCTTCGCTGTGCTTGTGTTTTATATTCTGACAATTGGCGGGTTATTCGTGCTGCGCTGGAAGCATCCCCAGGCGGAGCGGCCCTACCGCGCTATTGGCTATCCCATTCTGCCGGCGGTCTATATAGTATTTGCGATCTTTATCGATGTCGTACTATTACGGTACAAGCCGCAGTTCACGTGGCCGGGCCTGATCATCGTGCTGATCGGTATTCCGGTTTATCTGTTGTGGTCGCGAATTAACCGGGGCGGGTCAGCGGCGGAAGCGTAAATCCTGCACAAGAGAGCTACGGATGTCTAACTTACTGAAAACCAAACCGCTCGACGTGGTCATGGCGGAAGCTTATGAAACCGGCGAGCATAGCCTGAAGCGCGCCCTGGGTCCGGGAAACCTGATCGCCCTGGGTATCGGCGCCATTATCGGCACCGGTATTTTTGTTCTGACCGGCGCAGCGTCTGCGATGTATGCCGGCCCTTCTATCGTGCTCTCCTTCATTGTCGCCGGGATTGGCTGCGTCTTCGCCGGCCTCTGTTACGCCGAGTTTGCCGCCATGATTCCCATTGCCGGCTCGGCTTACACCTACGGCTATGCCACCCTGGGGGAGATCTTCGCTTGGATCATCGGCTGGGACCTGATCCTGGAATATGCCTTCGGCGCTGCTACTGTGGCTTCCGGGTGGAGCGGCTATGTACTGAGTTTCCTGCAGGATTTCGGCATTCGCCTCAGCCCCAGGCTGGCGGGCGCACCGGGCACGCCCTTTGTCCTCTACAACGGCCATTGGGAAAATCTGAGCCGCGTGTCTAAGGCACTGGCCCTGCACCACATTGATCCCAGCACCCTGCCGCACCAGACTTCATACTTCAATCTGTTCGGCTTCATTGGAATTGTGCTGGTCACCGTCGTCCTGGTGATTGGCATCAAAGAGTCGGCGAACCTGAACTCCTTAATTGTCATTGTCAAAGTTTGCGTATTGCTGGTGTTCGTGGGCCTGGGAGTTAACTATATTCTGGGCCACATGGCGGAGGCTTCCGCCAACTGGCATCCCTTTGTTCCGCCCAATCAGGGCGGCTTTGGCGAGTTCGGCACCAGCGGAATTTTCCGAGCCGCGGGGGTAATTTTCTTCGCTTATATCGGGTTTGACGCCGTTTCCACGGCGGCGCAGGAAACCAAGAATCCCAAGCGCGACATGCCCATCGGTATCCTGGGCTCGCTGGTCATCTGTACCATTCTGTACATCCTTGTTTCCGGCGTGCTCACCGGACTGGTGAAGTACACCAATCTCAACGTGCCTGATCCCATCGCGATCGGTATTGACACGACCGGCGTGCGCTGGGGCAGCCTGCTGGTGAAGCTAGGCGCCATCTGCGGCCTGAGCAGCACGATGGTGGTCATGTTGCTGGGCCAGTCGCGCATTTTCTACACCATGTCGCACGACGGCCTGCTGCCTAAATGGGCCAGCGCCGTGCACCCGCGCTTTCGCACGCCCTATATCTCCTCGATTTTTGTCGGAGTTTTTGTGGCTATTTTCGCGGCCCTGATTCCCATCTCTGTGCTGGGCGAACTGGTCAGCATCGGCACCCTGCTGGCATTTGTCATTGTGTGCGCCGGCGTGTGGGTGTTACGGCGTTCGCGGCCGGAAGTGCCGCGCCCCTTCCGCACGCCCTGGGTTCCATTCGTGCCCATCATGGGCATTCTGATTTCCGGCCTTATGATGGTAAGCCTGCCGCTCGACACTTGGCTCCGCCTGATCGTGTGGCTCATCATCGGCATGGTGATTTACTTCACCTACAGCCGCAAACACAGCAAGGTGCAGCAGGGTGTGACGCCCCCGGTTACGAGCCCGCCGGTGGGGGCCACCGGACCCAGGTAGCTGGGTGGCTGACGAGCTATCTAGCTGAGTGGCTGTTCGCAAAGGGCCTGGTGCCACTTTTCTTTCTCGTTGGTCCACACATTGACCTCCGTTGCAGGGACAGCTACACTCCCGACCCGGCAACTGGGTGAGGTCGCAATGCAGAAATGGATATGGCATTTGCTCATGCTGACGTCGCTTTTCATAGCCAGCGCCGCAGCCCAGCAGGCGCCTGCCGCCACCAAGTCCGGACAAGTCACCCTCACGTATCTGGGCACCGCAGGCTGGCAGATCAGCAACGGCACTACCGTCATTCTGATTGATCCCTACCTCTCGCGAATCCTCGTTCCGCCGCCGGGGCCGGGATCGGCGGCGCTTGGCCGCGTGCCCGGCGACACGCGCCCCTTGCATGGCTGGAAAGATGTTGTAGAGCCCGACGTAGCCACCATCGACGCTCACGTCCCTCGAGCCGACTACATCTTTGTCACTCACACCCACATTGATCACGTAATGGATGTGCCTCACATTGCCCTCAAGACCCATGCCACGGTGATCGGAACGGAAAGCACCGAGAATGTCATGCGGGCGTATAGCGTGCCCGAAGAGCAATTGATTACGGTGCGGGGCGGCGAAGATTATGAGTTTGGCAGGTTCTCGGTGAAGGTGATTCCCAGCATTCACAGTCCGCTGGCGCACAAACACTATTTCAGCTCGGAAACGGCTCCTCCGGGCATGAAGGCGCCCTTAACCCTGGGGCAGATGCACCCCGAGGGAGGCACGCTCGGATACCTGATCCGCATTGGCGGACACCAGATCCTGGCTTTTGGCGGCAACAATTACATCGAGCGCGAAATCGAGGGGCTGAGGCCGGATGTCGTGCTGGTCGGCGCCGCCGGCTCGCGCAAAGAGATCTATGATTACACTGGCCGCCTTATGCGTGACCTTGGCTTCCCGGCGCTGGTTCTGCCAACACACTGGGATAACTTCATGGCGCCATACAGTGCCTCCGAGCAACCGGCCATTGATGCGGTGCAATCGTTTGTCAAGGAGGTCAAGGCGGCCTCGCCGCGCAGCAAGGTAATTGTGCCCAAGTACTTTGAGCCCATTCCGCTCGACCCTCGGGAATAAGCCGCCGCCGAAGCGCTTCGCGGGCGAGGCGGCCGCGCCACATATGCGAACTGAGTAGCTGTCTGGCTGACGGCCTTTGCGGTGAATAGCTGATCATCGGAGTCAGCCAGTAAGCTAGGCAGCCATCTGGCTTCCTTCACTACAAACTTTCCTTTCCCCTTCGCTAGTGTGGTGAAATGAGGGCGAGAACTGGCTGCTGACAACCGGCAACTGAGGACTGCCCTTGCACGCGATTCGCAATCTGAAACTGATTGGCCTGGGGCTGCTGATCATCCTGCTCCTGGGCGTCGCCGGCTTTCACTTCATCGAAGGCTGGCCCTGGTTCGACGGCCTGTACATGGTGGTGACTACCTTCACCACTATCGGCTACCAGGAGGTGCATCCGCTTTCCCACGCTGGCCGCATCTTCAACCTGTTTCTGATTATTGCAGGCGTTTCGCTGGTATTTCTGGGCATCGGGTCGCTCACCCAGGCTTTGCTAGAATTCGAGCTGGGCAAATTCTTCGGCAGGCGCCGCATGGAACGCGAGATCAGCCGGCTCAGTGATCACTTCATCATCTGCGGGGTGGGACGCGTAGGCCGCAGCGCGGCCCGCGAACTGGCGCGCAAACCAGCGCCCTTCCTGGTAATCGAGCAGAATGAAGCCAAAGCGCAGCGCTATGCCGAAGAGTTCCTCACCATTGTGGGCGATGCCACGCAGGAAGCGACGTTGCGGCAAGCTCGCATCGAGCACGCCCGCGGCCTGGTAGCGGCGACCACGACCGACGCCACCAACATTTACATCGTGCTCACCGCTCGTGCGGTCAATCCGCGGTTGAAAATTATTGCCCGCGCCAGCGAAGAAGATGCCGAGAAGCACTTGCTTACCGCGGGCGCCGACTCGGTGATTTCCCCCTACGTTTTTGCCGGCCACCGCATTGCTCAATCCTTTTTGCGTCCCAACGTGCTGGATTTTCTGGATATTGCCACCGTGCGCCACGGCAAGATGGGCCTGGAGATCGAAGAAATTTTTGTCGATCAGCGCTCGCCTTTTTCCGGGCAGACGATCGAGACCTCCAAGATTCGCCAGGATTTGGGTGTAATCGTGCTCGCCATCAAGCATCCCGGGCAGGAGATGCGCTTCAATCCCGCGCCGGATGACCGCATTGAGCCCGGCGATTACCTGATTGCCATGGGCGAGCCTGCCGGCCTGCGCAAGCTCGAGGCCACCGCCAACCTTCGCTCATGAAAATCGTTACTGCCGCCGAGATGCGCTCCATCGATCGCGCTACCAGTGAGCGTTTTGGCGTCCCCTCCCTCTCGCTGATGGAAAAGGCGGGAACCGCGGTGGCCGATTTCGTGCTCAGCGATTATCCCGCCGCGCACCGGGTAGGCGTGATCTGCGGCAAAGGCAACAACGGCGGCGATGGTTTCGTGGCCGCACGCAGGCTGCTGCAGGCGGGCAGGGAGGTGCGCCTGCTGCTGCTGTGTG
>DATGIY010000678.1:0-10743 GCA_035295475.1 Terriglobales bacterium | reverse complement strand
AATCCCGCCGGGCAGGTTGCTGATTCCAGGTACGGCGCAGTCATTGCCGGAAGCGAATAGCGCCGGATTAGCGGAGGCCGCACCGCAGGGAGCATTGAACGACTGCGTCACAAAAAAGGGCGGGTTGAATCCAGGGCTGGGATTGGAGTAAGGCCCATTTTCCTGCCCTCCATAGAAAATTCCATAACCGCCGCGCAGTACCGTGTTGGGAGTCAATTGGTAGGCGAAGCCGATGCGGGGCGCAAAATTGTTGGTGTCCACCGGGACTAAACCAGTGCTGCCGGTGGGCGATACCCGGATCTGGGTTGCCAAGGTGGGCGTCAGCTGCATCGTCTGGCCCTTGGGCACAATGATGGTGGGGTTCGCAGGATCGGTCAAATCAAAGGTGCCTTGCTCGTTGAATCGCTCCTTGACGGTGGTAAACAGCTCGTAGCGCAGCCCCAGGTTGAGGGTCAGCTTCTGGGTTACTCTCCAGTCGTCCTGGGTGTAAAAAGCGTAGATGGGCCGGTGGTAGTCAACATTGTGAAGGTTGTTGATGGCGCCGCCATCGCTCAAACCCACCAGAAAGGAAGCCAAACCAAGCCCTCCAGTGCCGGGATTGGCGGGATTGTCGGTGAGCGTGGTGCCGAAGTCTTCGTAGCCGCGGGATTGCGCCGGTTGGAAGATGGTGAACTCCTCGCGGCGAAGCTCGGTGCCAAACTTTACCGTGTGCCTTCCTTTCACCCATGTGAGGTTATCGGACAGCACATAGGTGTTCTGCAGTTCAACCGAGGGCAGAAAAGTAGGGCTGCCCAAGGTGGGGGCGCTGCCGTCCCCAAAAGTGAGCTGGGGCAAACCGCCATTTTCAGGTCCGAAAGGCACGCCGGGGAAGCCGAGCTCGGCGGAGACATTGGTGTTGTAGTTGAATTGAAAACGGTGCGAGTTGATGCGGTTATAGCCGAAGCGGAATTCGTTAACCAGGGTCGGCCGGAATACGTGGGTTTCGCTAAGGGCTACGCTCCGGTACGAGTTGTCCTCAATGCCGCTGAAGAAGCCGCCGCCATCGGCCACCGTGCTCAGGAAGGGCGAAGGGATGATGCGCGGCTGATCTTCATAACTGAAGCGGATGAACGTGTTGTCTTTATCGGAGAATTTCTGGTCCACCCGAATATCGAAATTCGCACGGTGCGTATTCTCCACCGGATTGGCGATGTAATTGAAGGCTGCATTGCCGGAGGCGTTGGGCGCGGGATAGAGCGCCGCCAGCCGTGCCGCCAGAGGATCAATCTTCGACGTAGGGATGATGTTCGTCGGCAGCCCGGCAGCGGTGTAGCCGCCAATGGGAATGCCGCACAGGCCGTCGGGACTTGCGGCATTGAGCTGGGTCAGGCGTGTGTCAAAGAGCTCGCCCCCGTACGTCGGCCTGCCGTTGCAGTCCGTGCCCGTCACCGTGCTGGTATCGAGCGCGCTGGCGAAATTGCCGGCCAGTTGGCTGGCGGTAGGCACCAGCAGGGTCTGCGTGTCCGCCTGGTGAATGCGCAGTCCCTCGTAGTCCGCAAAGAAAAACGTTTTGTTGCGCCCGTCGTAAACGTGCGGAATGTACACCGGGCCGCCAAAGGTACCGCCGAACTGGTACTGCTGATAGGGCGGCGTGGGCCCGACGGGATCGAAGTAATTGCGCGCGTCGAGCACGTTGTTGCGCAGAAAACCCCAGGCGCTGCCGTGCACCTGGTTGGTTCCCGACTTGATGACGGCGTTGACGATGGCGCCGTTGCCGCGGCCGAACTCGGCGCTGTAGGCGTTGGTCTGAACCTTGAATTCCTCCAGCGCGTCCACCGGCGGCTGGATAACATAGTTGCTTTCGTTAAGCAGGTCAGGCAGGTTGGAGTTGTTGTCAATGCCGTCGAGCAGGAAGTTGTTCTGCAGCGAGCGCGCTCCCCCGGCGCTGAAGCCGAAGCTTTGCTCATCCCGCGCCCCCGGTTCGCTGGGCGCGGTGCCGGCGGTCAATAGAGCCAGCTGCGCGAAATTGCGTCCGTTCAAGGGCAAGTTGCTGACTTGGCGGGCGCCGACCACCTGTCCCAGCTCCGAGGTTTGCGTCTCCAACAACGGCGCTGCCCCCGTCACCTCGACCGACTCGCTGGCCTGCCCCAGTTGCAGCTTGATGTTGACCACCGCGCGCTGCTGCACGTCCAGAGCAATAGGTTCGGAAACGGCTTTCTTGAATCCGCTGTGCTGCACGGTTACGGTGTAGTGGCCGACCATCAATGGGCTGGCGACGTATTCTCCCGATTGATTCGTCTGCGTGTTAAACGTGCCGCCGCGGTCCACCTCAGTAACGGACACCTCGGCCCCGGCGACAACCGCTCCCGAGGGATCGGTCACCGTGCCCGCAATCGTGCCCGTATCTTTCTGGGCCCAGACGAGGGCGCTGCCAACGAGGACCGCGAACAGAACCAGCACGAAGCGCGAAAAGTTATGTCGGGATAAGTAAGCGCGGCGCATGGGGAAAACTCCTTGCCCCCGGGCGGCAAAAACTTTCGGCCTTTTCCCGGGCAGACCTGGTGGATGAACAATCGGTTACTAACTTTTACGGACTCTTACTTTTAGTTTCGTTCTGGCAGCCCTGTCAAGTGAAACTTTGGCCGCCTGGCGGGCCCTTACCTCTGGACGACATCGCTTTTTTCGTATAAAAGGTAAGGTTCCCCGGAATCAGGCACATAGCAACGCCCCGCCGGAACCAGGCCGGTCTCGTCCGGCGCCGTTCAGCGCCTCCGGGAACGAGGTGAAAATGGAAAGCATTCGAAAGTCGCTGGCCTGCCTCCTGTTCCTCCTCCTCGTCATGGCTCCCGCCTGGGGCGCCCGCAAAAAGCGGGCCGCGCCCCCCCGGGCCTTGGCCACTCTGCGCAACAGCGATTTGGAAGTCGCCGTGGCCGCCGACGGCTCCTACACCATAACGGCGCACGGCGCCGCCGCGCCGGTGCTGCATGCCCAAGCCGCGGCGGTAACGGATTTCCGTCTGCTGCCCGCTGGCGCTTACCCCAAACATAGCGTGGTCGAAAACAGCTTCATGGATGACCTCGGCTCCGGGCACATGGTTACAATCACCCACACCGGCCTGAGCGGCCAGCCTGACCTGATTTGCTCGCTGCGCCTTTACGACCGCCGGCCTTACGGCAGCATCGCCGTCCAAGTCCACAACACCGCGGAAAAACCGATCACGGTACAGGAAATCCGCGGTATTCAATCAGTGGGAGAGCCGATTATAAACCTGAGCGGACCAGCCTCTGCTGACCGCGTGATGTCCGACAGCTACAGCGAAGACCGTCCCGCCATGAAAATCATGGACCTGGGCGAGCCAACCAACGGGCTGCACCGGGCGGTGGGCAGTCAGCTAATTTATAACCGCCAGAGCGGACAAAGTCTCTTCCTCGGGGCTTTGAGCTCCGAGCGTTTTCTTACCATTTTTCATCTCAAGGCGCAGACGACGCCGCAGCCGCAGATCACTTCCTATGATGTGGAATCCACCGGCACTACGGAAATTCTCAAAGGCGAATCACTGAAAGACTCCCCGTCTGACGACCAGATCGATCTCAGCCTGCGCGTCGGACCAGGAGAAACCCTGGCCGGCGAACCGCTGATGTTTGCCGCGGGCCATGACTATTACGCCCAGCTGGAGAATTACGGCGAGGCCATCCGGGTACTCCATCATGCCCGGGTGAGCGCGCCCACCCCGATCGGCTGGTGGAGTTGGACCGCGTACTACTTTGGCCTGACCCAGGGTACGGCGCTGACCAACACGCAATGGCTGGCCCAGAACCTGAAACAGCTGGGCTATACCTATTTCCACATTGACGAGGGCTATCAGTATGCCCGCGGCGAGTACGCTACCCCCAACGCCACCAATTTCCCCATGGGCATGGGGTTCATAGGGGATCGGGTGCGCCATCTGGGGTTAACGTTCGGCATCTGGACTGCCCCCTTCGAAGTTTCCGAACGCTCCTGGGTGTTCCAAAACCACAAAGACTGGCTGGTGCAGAACCGCGCCGGGCAGCCCATCCATCTGGGACACGTCACCGACAGCAAAGATCAGCTGTACGCCCTGGACACTACCAATCCCGGCGCACAGGAGTACTTACGCCAGACCTACACCACGCTGGCCAAGGACTGGGGCGTGCGTTACATCAAGATGGACTTCATGGACGACAGCTGCGTGGAAGGCCACCATTACGTCCCCAACACCACCGCGCTGCAGGCGCAGCGGATTGGCCTGCAGATCATCCGCGACACCGTGGGCGATCACGTGGTGCTCGATAAGGACGGCAGTCCGATGCTCAACCCGGTGGGAATCGTCGATACCGGCCGCATCTCCGTGGACACCGGACACGCGTTCGTAGCCAGCAAGGAAGCGGCGCCGGGAATTGCGGCCCGTTATTACATGAATCGCAACTTCTTCGTCAGCGACCCGGATGCCTTTAGCGTCTCGCGGCAAACCATCGCCGAGCACACCTGGCATGGCGGCCAGACGCCGCTCACGCTCGACGAAGCCAAAGTATCGATCGTGCTGGCGGCGGTTTCCGGCGGCATGTACGAGATTGGCGATGACCTGCCCACCCTGGGCCTGGATGCCGATCGCCTGGCCTTGGTGCAGAACCAGGACATGATCAACATGGCGCGCCTGGGGCGAGCAGCCCTGCCGCTCGACTTGATGAACTATCGGCCGGAAGACCAGATGCCCAGCATCTTCCTGCTGCAGGAGGACGCTCATCAATCCATGCTCGCGGTCTTCAACTGGACGGAACAGCCCACGTCGCACTCCTTCAGCATGGCGGACTTGAAACTCAAGGCAGAAGAACAGGCATTCGATGTGCTCGACCAGGAAAAGCCGGTGGCCATCAGCAATGGGTCGCTCGTTCTGGACAACCAGGCGCCGCATTCCGTGCGCTTGATCAAACTGGTTGACACCTCCCTACCCGCCGCTGGCCCTACCATCACGGAACAAGTGCCACCCGTGGCAAAACTGGGTGAGGATCTGAATTTTGTGGCCCAGGCGGACTCCAAAGGAGTGCCGGCCGTCGCCTATCACTGGGACTTCGGTGATGGAGTCAAGATGGACGGCGCCAATGTTCACCATACCTACACAGTTCCAGGTGAGCGCACGGTCCGGTTGACCGTGGATGGAGTGGACGGGGTGCCGGCGGAGAAAACCTTTACTGTAAATGTAAGCGGCTCGGCGTTAAACAGCTTATTCACCCCGACCGAAAACAAGCGCTGGACGCCGCCAGCCGAGAAGAACCCGCCCGCTGCGCAGCCGAAAAGCTGACAGCCGGGGACAGACCGCGTCGGGGCGGTGCTGGACGGATCCCGCCGCCTCGCACGAATTTGAGGTCCCAGCATGCGCAACATCGTGGCCGTTGCCGTTCTGATATCCGCTTGCAGCTTGCTCGCCCAGAGTCAATCGCAAAACCAAATCGGTTATAAAGCCGCGCCCAATGCCAACGAGCGCGAAACCCTGCTGTTGCGCGACTTCCATCCGCAGTCGATGCTGCACGCGCGGGTCACGCACATTCACCGCGCCAAGTTCCCCGTCATCGACGTACACAATCACATCAATGACGCGATGGGAATTGATGAGCACATGCCGCCGGAGAAAGTGATCCAGATCATGAACGCGGCCAACGTGCGTACCGTCGTCATTCTCACGGGTCAGTGGCGCGAGAAGCTGCAGCGGGTTGTTGATGAGATGGTTAAGCCCTATCCCGGCCGCTTCATGGTCTTTACGCAGATCGATTACTCCAAGATCGATGATCCTCAGGCGATGGTGGCGGACCTGGACGACGCCGTCCGGCGGGGCGCGCGCGGTTTGAAAGTGCTGAAAGATCTGGGCCTGCAGGATCGCGACAAGTCGGGCAAGCTCATCCCGGTGGATGATCCCCGTCTCGATCCGGTGTGGGAGGAATGTGGCCGCCTGGGCATTCCTGTGGCTATCCATGTCACTGATCCGGAAGCCTTCTTTCATCCCATTGACGGCAACAACGAACGTTATGAAGAGCTGATCCAGCACCCCGACTGGAGCTTTTACGACCATGGCTTCCCCAGCAAAGAAGAGGTCATGGCCCAGCGCGACCATATGTTCGCTAAGCACCCGCACACCACGTTTATCGCTCTGCACGTCGCCAATTGGCCGGAGAATCTGGATTACGTTTCCCGGCTTCTGGACCGGCTGCCCAACGTCATGACCGAGTTTGGGGCGCGAGAGGCCGAGTTGGGCCGCGAACCGCGCCGCGCGCGTGAGTTCTTCCTGAAATACCAGGATCGAATCATGTTTGGCACCGATTCGCCTCCCGGTCCGGAAATGTACAGCAATTACTTCCGCTGGCTGGAAACCGATGACGAGTACTTCGACTACTACGGTTATCCCGGACAGGGCCGCTGGAAAATTTACGGCATGAAGCTGCCGGATTCGGTGCTGGAGAAGGTTTACCACCGCAACGCAGAGCGGATTTTCGCGCAGTTCAAGGGTTTATCTCGTTCCTCATCCGGAGGTGCGCAATGAAAACGTACTCATCCCCGCTGTTGATCACTCTAGTTGCCGGACTGCTGCTGCTGCCGGCGTGCTCGCGGCAAGCAACGCCGCCGGAGCCGGCGCAAGCCGGCCCCTCCCCGGTGTCCATCACTGTCCATCCCGGTGGACCGGTTGTCATCCGTACCACCACCGCGGAATTCGACGTCTTGCCATCCGGCTATGTGCAAGCCTCGCTGCTCAAGGAAGGCAAAAAATTATCTTTGGATGACCCGCAGGGCGGCGGCGACTTCGTCATGAGCGGCGGGAAGCAGGCGGATCTCAAGCTCGATTTCGGCCAGACCAGGATCACGGGAGCCCAAGGCAAGCTGGGGCGCGGCCGCCGCGTGGAAATTCCCGCCCAGGCGGGATCCATCCCGGGGTTAAAGGGCGTCTTCGCCGTCGAAGTCTACGACGATTTCCCCAACCTCGCGCTCACCACCATGCAGTACAAGAATGCCGGCTCACAGGGCATCGCGCTGGATCAGGGGGTCGCTGACCAGCACCGGCTCAGTGCTTCGCTGGCTGATTCCAAAGCGCAGCCCTACGACCTGTGGTCGTTTCAGGGCTCCAGCTATGACTGGGGCAAGAATGATGTTATCCAGATCTCCAGCAAATTTTCTCAGCCCAACCTGATGGGCGCCCAGCTCAAGAACGGGCTGGGGGGCGGCATTCCGGTGGTGGCCTTATGGACGGCTTCGGTGGGCGAAGCTATCGGTCATCTGGAGACCTTGCCTCTCCCGCTCTCAATCCCGGTCAAAGTGGCCGATGACGGCAGGATCGTTACGCACATCCAACTCGAGCCAGGCGCGACCCTGCAGCCGGGCGACACCTACTCCACTCCGCGCACATTTGTGGCGGTTTACAGCGGCGACTACTACGAACCTTTGCACCTCTACTCCACCGCCCTGGAGCGCGAAGGCTGGAACATTCCCAAGCCTTCCAGCGAAGCCTACAACGTTGCCTGGTGCGGCTGGGGATACGAGTTCAACGTCACCCCCAAGGAGATGGTTGGCACCATCCCCAAGCTGAAGGAAATGAATATCAAGTGGGCCACGCTCGATGACCGCTGGTTCAACAACTACGGCGACTGGGAACCACGCAAAGACACCTTTCCCGGCGACTCCATCAAGAAAATGGTGAACGACTTTCACAAGCAGGGAATGTATGTGCAGTTGTGGTGGCTGCCCTTGGCCGTGGAAGACGGCCAGGGCCGATATGAGTCGCACCGCTACGGCATATCCCAGGTGGTCAAGGAGCACCCCGACTGGCTGATCCTCGACAAGAATGGCAAGCATGCGCGCATGGTGCGCGACCTGGCGGTGCTCGATCCTTCATTGCCGGAGGTGCAGGCTTACTACCGTCAGCTGACGGAGCGCTTCATCCGCGATTGGGGCTTTGATGGCTCCAAGCTGGACAATATCTATACCGTGCCCGCGTGCTACAACCCCAAGCACCACCACAAATCACCCCAGGAATCGGTCAATGCCATGGCCGAGGTCTACAAAATCATCTATCAGACATCGCGCTCGCTCAAACCGGAGAGCGTGACCCAGAGCTGTCCCTGCGGCACGCCGCCCAGCCTGGCATGGCTGCCCTACATGGACCAGGCGGTCACCGCCGATCCGGTTGGCTCGGTGCAGGTGCGCCGCCGCATCAAGATGTACAAAGCGCTGCTCGGACCGGAAGCTGCCGTTTACGGCGATCACGTGGAGTTGACGCGAATCAATTTTGCCGGCGCCAACCAGGAAAGCGATCTGGGACGCGATTTTGCTTCCACCATCGGCACCGGGGGCGTGGTAGGCACCAAGTTCGTGTGGCCCGATCCCGGTCCGCATTACAAAGACGTGGCGCTCACCGCCGACAAAGAGGAATGGTGGAAGAAGTGGATCGGCATCTACAACCAGAAAATGCTGTCGAAAGGTGTGTTCCGTAATCTCTACACCATCGGCTACGACACTCCCGAAGGCTACGCCATCGAGAAGAACGGCAAAATGTACTACGCCTTTTTTGCGCCCGAGGGCTCGAAGGGCTACCAGGGAGCGGTCGAGTTGCGTGGACTGGCGCCGGGAACGTATAGCGTGGTTGATTACGGCAACAATCAGGATCTGGGGACCGTGACCGCGAAGGGCAGCACGGCCACTTTGACCACCAGCTTTCCCGATCACCTGCTGTTGGAAGTGACCAGGAAATGAGCGCTTAGCGTCTTTGAACTTCGGCTCGGGATCAAGGCCATGGCGCAATTTTTATTGGCTGAATGCCCAGTCCTGATTGCTGGTGGCTTGGTTGATGTAATTACAATGCTGCCATGGCCCTGATCCTGGCTTCCTCCTCGCCGCGGCGGCAGGAATTGCTGCGTGCCGCGGCCATCGAGTTCACCGTGGAGCCGGCAGACTTGCCCGAAATCCCACATCCGGGTGAGCCTCCGCAACAGTTCGCTGAGCGCATGGCGCGGGAGAAGGCGACGGCAGTCGCACAGCGGCGCCGGACCGGCGATTGGGTGTTGGCCGCCGATACTGTGGTCTTCGTGAACGGCGAAATTCTGGGCAAGCCCGCGGATGCCCCCGATCCCGCCGCTGACGCCGCCCGCATGTTGCGCCTGCTTTCAGGCAGAGAGCACAAAGTGATCACGGGAGTATGTTTGTTGGACGGTGGTCAGTGGTCAGGGGCCAGTGGTCAGAAAGACTGCGCCGCCGGCCATCGACCGTCAGCCGCCAGTTCCATAGCTTCCGAGACTACCCGCGTCTGGATGAACCGGCTCAGCGAAGAGGAGATTCGCGACTACATCGCCATGGGCGAGCCTCTGGACAAGGCCGGCGCTTACGCCATCCAGGGCCGGGCCTCACGCTGGATTCCCCGCATCGAGGGCTGCTACTTCAATGTCGTGGGCTTGCCGGTGCCGCTGGTGTACGGCATGCTGCGGGAGCATCGTCTGATTCCGTGAATATATGGCACTCCTCCGGCCTTGGAGTGCCGGAAGCACGGCACACAAACGCGCATCAGGAAACTATGATTCAGAAATGAAATCTCGCCCGGTGGGACACCGACCTGCGGGAAGCAATCAGGTGAGAAAGGACACCCGGACCGCGTTACTTCTTTTCCTGTGAACCCTGTTCGCCGTCTTTTACAGCTGACTTGAAATTTCGAATTCCCTCGCCCAGGCCTTTGCCTAAGTCAGCCAGCTTGCTGGGGCCAAAAATCAGCAGCGCAATGGCCAGGATCAGAAGAATTTCAGGCAAACCTAATTTGCCTATCATGTAAAACCTCCGCCGGGAGGGGCACGCCGGCGCGCCTCACAGCGCAGTGTAATTGCAGGAAATCCCCTGTTGAGATTCTAGGGCAGTAGAGAGGCAGAGTCAAAGTAGCAAACTGGCTGACTAGCTTACTCGCAAAGCGGCGAGCCTGTGAGCTAGCCAGCCACTCAGCCTGCATCACGCCGCCGCGATCAGCATCGCGATCAGCGCCGCGCGCCGTGGTAGTTCCTCGATGATCACCGATTCATTGAAGGCGTGCGCGCCTTCGCCCACTCCCCCCAACCCGTCGAGCGTGGGGACGCCCAGCGCCGCGGTGAAGTTGCCGTCGGAAGCGCCGCCCGTGCTGGCCTCATCCAGTTTCCAGTCCAGGCGGGCGGCGATCTGGCGTGCTTTTCCGTAGAGCGCCGCCACTCCAGTCGTGCGTTCCATGGGCAGCCGGTTGATCCCCCCGCTAAGCTGCAGCCGGCAAAGCCTGTTTTTCGGCCGCAGGGCATGAAATTTCTTGTCGATGTAGGCGGCGTCGCGCACGCGGGCTATACGCACGTCGATGAGTGCCGAGGCTTCCGCTGCTACTACATTGCTGCGCGTGCCCCCCTCGATGACCCCGGGGTTGACCGAGATGCCGCGCTTCAAATCGGTGAACCCGGCGATCTTCACGATCTGGTGCGCCAACTCGACCGCCGCGCTGGCGCCTTCCTGGGGTGCGATGCCGGCATGGGCGGGCACGCCCGTCACCCTAAGGCAGAACTCGCCCACTCCCTTGCGCGCCGTCTTCACCGCGCCTTTCAGGCCGGCGGAAGGTTCCATTATGAGTACGGCGGCCGACTGGCGCGCCAGACGTTCGATGGTGGCACGCGAGGTGTTGCTGCCGATCTCTTCGTCGGTGTTAAGCAGCACCGTAACCGGTCGCGGCAGCTGACCTCGAACCTCGCGCAGGGCGGAGAGCGCGTA
>DATGIY010000677.1:0-4746 GCA_035295475.1 Terriglobales bacterium | reverse complement strand
ACTCCCAGGAGCGGCTGGCGCCATTCAGCAGATAAAGTTTCTGCCCTTCAGGAAATTTGTCATCCTTCCAGTCGCGATAAAGCTTGCGCACATAGCTTACGAATGGGGCGATACCGGTGACGGTGCAGACCAGCAGGTGATTCCGGGGACCGCGCCCCAGGTCGAGCACAAATCTGCCTTTGGGCGACTTGCGCATGCTGAGCTGATCGCCCGGCTTCAGGGTATGAAGCAGGGGCGTAAGTTCGCCATGCGGTACCAGCTCGAAAAAAAACTCGAGTTGCTCCTCATACGGCGAAGAAACGATGGAGTAAGCACGCTCCACCAGGCGGAGCGGTCCCTGCACGCCCAGGGTGGCGTACTGGCCGGGAGTGAAGGCGAAGGGTCCGCCGGGGGCGATGCGCGCCGCCCACAGATCGGGGGCGAACGATCTGCACTCCACAATAGTGGCACGGTAAAACTTGGTTTCGTCTAAGGGCATATAGCGGCGCTTGACGAAGCAGCCCAAAAGCCAGGCTAGGCGGCTTGTCGAGTACCGTTCCTCCCATCGAGAAATATGATCCGCTGTGCTGGGTCGGTGGCCTTAATACGGCGGGCGAAGTCTTCGCCTTGGTCCGGGTCGCGGCGGAGGTCCAGCAACACTACATCGTAGTAGCTGGGTTGCCAGAGCATGCCGGCTTCCATCCGGTTCCGGGCCCACTGTACATCATACCCGGCCCCGGCGAGTTGCGAGCGAATAATGCTGCCAGCGGTGGAATTATCCGCCACCAGCAGAACCCGATTGGGAAAAGTCTCCGGTTCCACGACGAAACAAGTTGTAGGAAATGTGCTTCTATCTGTGAGATGCGAGCTAGCCGCCTTAGGGTTACAGGCGGTCGCCGGACCTATGGTTTGGCGGTCCTATGACAGGCGCAGGTGCAACCGGGCAGGGTGCATTCCGCATGCTGGCCCTTGTCCTGGCTGGAACAGCAAGGCGAGATCACTGCTGGCCAGGCGCCAGGAGCGTAACCGAAGCAGGCGCTGGCTGGGGCGGCCGGTTCCGAACCGTGAGCAGCTACTTCTGGACTCATGAGGTTCCTCCCGAAAATCAGTGTTTCCTGGGTTGGGTTGAATCGGCCACCCCGGGAAACCAGTGAGTTCGATTTCCCCGTTGTGGGTCCGTATGGAACCCACAACCATGCAGGTGCATCGAATCACCCTGTTTAAAATATCAACATGTCACAACTTCCGCCAGACCGGGAAGTAATTGACGCGCTACAGCAGAACTGGCGCGCAGAGGTGCAGAGTGCGCGCATGTACCGCGAACTAGCCGAGCATGAACGCGACACCAAGCGTAAAGCGGTCCTGTTGCGCATGGCGGAAGCGGAGGATCGCCACGCTGCCCGCTGGCAAAAGAAGCTGCAGGAACACGGTATCCAGCCCAGCCAGCAGGACACCTGGCGTGAGCGGTTAAGCCGGTGGTTCAGCCGGCAGGCGGGTACGGCAGCCGCAATTCGCCGTATGGAGGCGGCCGAGGAGCGGGACAGCGCCCGCTATTCCGCGCAGCGCGACCGGGCGCTGGGTACAGATAGCGAGGTCAAAGAAATTCTGGGCGGCATTGCCCTGGAGGAGAAGGCACACCGGCGCGCGCTGCAATCCATGGTGCCGGTGCTGGGCCCGCGTAGCGTGCTGGACGCCATCCTTAAGCGCGAGCGCTGGCACGGGCGCGGCGGCAGCTGGGTGGCGGACGCCATTTACGGCGTCAACGACGGTCTGGGCGCCGTTTTTGGCATCGTTTCCGGGGTAGCAGGTGCCACCGACAATCAGCGCCATTACGTGCTGATTGCCGGCCTGGCAGGGATGATCGCTTCTGCGCTCTCCATGGGCGCGGGCGCCTACCTGGCAGTGAAGAGCGAGCGCGAGGTTTACGAGGCAGAAATCGGCCGCGAAAGGGAAGAGGTCGAAGAAAACCCGGAAGAAGAAAAAGAAGAGATGGCGCTGTTTTACCAGCTGCAGGGGTTCAGTGAGGAAGAATCGCAACGCATGGCAGAGCGTCTGGCGGAGAATCCGGAGCAGATGGTGCAGGCTATGGCCCAGCAGGAACTGGGCCTCTCCGAGCACCACTTTCCTAATCCCTGGGTATCGTCGGGTTCGGCGGCCGTCTCCACCGCGGTGGGCGCCTTCATTCCGATCATCCCTTTCTTTTTTGTCGGGGGCTTTGAAGCGGTAGGCATCGCTTTCGCTATCAGCATCGCGGCGCATTTTGTGGTGGGAGCTTCCAAGTCGTTGATCACGGCCCGTCCTTGGTGGTCATCAGGTCTGGAGATGACCGTAGTAGGCATTCTGGAGGCGGCCGTCACCTACAGCCTGGGGCTGGCGTTTGGGGCGGTGGGCTGATACCAAATAGACGCGGATTATTCAGAATATTGGTCCTGTCATGTTGAGCGAGGGCGAACGCCCGAGTCGAAACACCCCTACGCGCATCACTGCCCGAAATTGTCCCCGGGCGCGAACATTGCTCCTGAGACGTTTTGTCGGTATTGGGGCGCAGTGGGATAACTACTTGGTCGCGATGAACGCCGATAACCGCTCCACTTTCGACCGGCGTCATGCTGAGGGACTTTAGTCCCGAAGCATCTCGCGTGCACCAATTCGTGATTGTGCGCCTCAGGATGACGCCCGCGCTGTTTGAGGGCATGACCGAAGCGTAAGGAAATCAGTCAGCAGTTTGCGGCCAATCGCTCAATGCTCCGCCGGCGTGGCCTGATGGAACAGCAGTTGCCAGCGTCCGCCGTTATCCACCCAGACTGAACTGGCATATTGCTTCACCAGCGCATGTCGGCCCCCGGCGTGGGCCTGGATGTCGAGATCGTAGGTCAGCAGTGCTCCGGCCCGTCCGATGGGCCGCACTTTGAAGTTCTTCATAGCGTACTGCGTCACGTCGAGGTAATTCAGCTTGCTCAACAGTTCCGGCTTGGTGAACACCAGTCCGTTGTAGGCCACCATCAGAAACTGCGGGCTGAGCGCCCGGGCAAAGAAGCGCTTGTTCTTTTGCTGCTCGGCTTGGGCGAGCTTCTTCTCCATGTCGGTGAGGGTGTCGCGCAGGCGCACCTGGTTAACGCTTGGGCCAGATGTCTTTGGCGGTTCGGGGGCTTGGGCAAGGACTGTTCCAATCAATACGAGGAGGGCAAGGCCGAGGGAAGGCAAACAACGCATGTTGACACCGAAATCTTCGATGCTAAGCCCAGGGTCCGCGAAGGGGAGCAGCCCCTGCCCGGCAGCCCGGGGCTAAACTCCCTGGATTCAATGCGAAAACGACTCCATTCGCTGTGGAAAAAGTTGCGGCCATCCCCAAGCCACTGCTAAAATCATACTGTACTAAACGGGTCCTATTTTTAGTGTACCGATTCAGTCTGGTTTAGAGTCTAAGCAATAGAGGGGCGAAGCGGCCGGCGCAGCCGGTGGGAGCTAGCCACATGATCAGGTTAGGAAAGCTGACGGATTACGGGCTGGTGCTGATGACGCACATGGCGCGGCAGCAGGACCGAGCGCTGCACACGGCCCGCGACTTGGCCGCGGAAAACGCCCTCCCGCTGCCTACGGTCAGCAAGCTGCTCAAGCAGTTATTGCAGGCCAAGCTGCTGGTTTCGCACCGCGGCATCAAGGGCGGCTATAGCCTGGCCAAGTCGGCAAGGGAAATCACGGTGGCAGAAATCATCGCTGCGCTGGAAGGTCCTATCGCGCTCACCGAGTGCAGCACCGACGTGATCGGCCTGTGCGATTTCGAGGCGCGCTGCCCCATCCGCAGCAATCAGCAGATCATCAGCAAGGCGGTGAGCGGCGCTTTGGAGCGCCTGATGCTCTCCGACCTGGTACAGCCCCTGCAGTTAGCAGCCATGAAAGATGCGCAAGGCAAGCTGGTCACCATCGGCCCAATCTCCGGGAGAATGCAATGAGCACTAATGTCAATACTATTCAGGACCTGGCCAACCGCGAGTACAAGTGGGGCTTCGTCACTGAAGTTGAACAGGAAAGAATCGCCAAGGGGCTGAACGAGGACGTCATCCGTGTGATCTCGGCCAAGAAGAATGAGCCCGAGTTCATGCTGGAGTGGCGGCTGAAGGCCTACCGCCACTGGACATCTCTGGAGAAGGCCCAGGCCGAGCCCAAGTGGGCGAACATTCACTATCCGCCGATTGATTACCAGGACATCCATTATTACTCCGCGCCCAAGGCCAAGAAGAGCAAGGGCAGCCTGGAGGAAGTGGACCCGGAGATCCTGAAGACTTACGAGAAGCTGGGCATTCCACTGGACGAGCAGAAGATGCTGCAGGGGGTGGCGGTGGACGCGGTGTTCGACAGCGTCTCCGTGGCCACCACCTTCAAGCACAAGCTGGCGGAGGCGGGCGTGATTTTCTGCTCCTTCTCTGAGGCGGTGCAGAAGCATCCCGAACTGGTGAAGAAGTACCTGGGCTCGGTGGTGCCGTACAGCGACAACTTTTTTGCGGCGCTCAACGCGGCCGTGTTCAGCGATGGCTCGTTTGTGTATGTGCCCCGGGGCGTTCGCTGTCCGATGGAACTTTCTACCTACTTCCGCATCAACGCCTCCGAGACCGGACAGTTCGAGCGCACGCTGATCGTGGCTGAGGAAGGCGCGTATGTCAGCTATCTGGAAGGCTGCACCGCGCCCAAGCGTGACGAGAACCAGCTTCATGCCGCGGTGGTGGAACTGGTGGCGCTTGAAGGGGCGGAGATCAAATATTCCACGGT
>DATGIY010000676.1:0-2479 GCA_035295475.1 Terriglobales bacterium | reverse complement strand
ATCGCCAACGTCTTCCACGCCGGCGACGGTAATATCCACCCGATTTTGCTCTTCGACGAGCGCGACCCGGAGCAGGTGCAGCGCGTGCTCCAGGCCAGCCACGACATCCTGGATGCCTGTATCGAGTGCGGCGGCAGCGTCACGGGCGAGCACGGCATCGGCGTCGAGAAGATCAATTTCATGCCGAAGCTGTTCAGCCCGGAAGACCTGGCGATGATGCTGCGGCTGCGCGCGGCCTTTAACCCGGAGGGGCAGTGCAGCCCGCGGAAGATGCTGCCGACCGCCGGGGCCTGCATCGAGCCGAGCAAGGTGGGGCGGCGGGCGCCGTTGTAATTCCACGCGTGCCCAAGGCTCTGTCCGGTCATCTCCCCGAAAAAATCGTGTAACACCGTTGCGAATCCTTCATCAAGGCATCAGGAGCTTTCAGGGCTTTCCTGACTTGGGTCACCCGGCAACCCTCGGACATTGCCGGAGCGATCAGGGCCGGTCCTTTCCCATCCGGCCCTTTGAGCCAGACGCCGGCCGGTATAACGACGTTTCCTGGTAAATAGCGGCTCCAGGTATTACTCCTTACGCCAGAAGCAGTTAGCGTTTCCTGGAACGAAAGGGTACGCCCACCCCCGCCGCCATTGCGGCCCCAGAACCCCCACCGGGCGGGCGGTCAAACGGCGACCTCGCCTGCCAGGCCGGAAGGGCTTGGAGGATTCCGCTCACCCGCTCCGCGCGAAGCAGCTCCCGGGACGCGTTTTTCCAGAAACCTGGCGGCCACCTGGACCACTGGCCACCAGGCGTGGTCGGCAACCCGCGACGGCGGAACTCGCACGATGGTAATCCCTTGCGCCGCTGTTATCGAGTTCGGGGCCAGCGGGCCACGGCAAAGGGTAGGGACGTTTTTTTCCGGTGAAAGCCCTTGATCACATGCGGAGCGCCTCGGGTAGGATCGAGCCGCGGTCCTCGGTTGCTGCCGTGGCTCTCCGCCCCCTGCTGGTACGCGGCGGCTTACTTCGACCCTGGCCAGCATTGAGGAATGTCCCTGGATGCCCGGATGTTCGGAAAGTCAGCCAGGGATGTCCCGATCCCTCAATCCCGAGGTTCGAGAAGGCCGTCGGCTGTGTCCAAACTTCCACCGTTGGGCCTTGTTGATTCTTCATCGCAGCAGTACGATTTCTTCGGTGTCTTGATCGCCTTGGCAGGCGTGATCAAGATTGGGTACCTGATCTTCGCGGTGCGGGGTCGGAATTTCCTCTTTCCAAAAAGGAGCATCGCTCGTGTCAACACATCCCTTGGCTCCCCAGCCCCCATCAACGGCATCATGTCAGCCTGATCCTCGCATGCAATCCGCTATGGTCCTGTTCGCATTGGAACAGGCCATAGGTTCCTATGTAACCGAAAACACGCCCGACCTCGAAACCCTTCCGGCGGGTGTTCGTCAGGCACATGTGTCTACGTGTCGGCTAAGAAGCGCATGCTGGAGCAATCCAAGGTCCAGAGCGAACGTGAATCTTTGATCATCGAAATGTTGGACGCTCTGAACTTTGTACTAACTGCAGATGGCTACATCGGCTTTGTTGCCCACGAAACGCTGAATGCGTTGGAGCAGATTCAGCGGACCGCTCGGTTCGGCTTGTCAGAAAAATGCGCAACAGTTGTGTGCCGATTTGTGGACTCGCACTTGCCTTCAGTATGCGCTGTTCACAACGAGAAAACGATCGACCACCCATCGATC
Source organism: Terriglobales bacterium (assembly GCA_035295475.1). Lineage (GTDB taxonomy): Bacteria > Acidobacteriota > Terriglobia > Terriglobales > Acidobacteriaceae > JAICWP01. The sequence goes on along the minus strand of DATGIY010000676.1, from coordinate 753 downwards.
AGAGACTGGATTACCGTTTTGCAATCGCTTGATTGTGGGTTCCAAGGCAATGTCCTCCAGAGTCGAAAATGGGGCCTCTCTCTTCAGGAGTCAGCTGATCCTGTGCTGGCAGAGTACGGCTATGTTCCGGTTGAAGTTTACGCTCCGCCGAGAACAGCGAGGGGTACGCCACGATCATTCCTTTTCGCTAGAGATAGTGACGGTGTCGAATATCATGTTTCCATTAGGGTCGCTGACATGTCGCGAGATGAGTTTTACGGGCTCCGCAATGGTGACCGTTTACTTGTTCAGCCTGAAGTCGATGCAGAGACGGAAAAAGCTATTCCAGTGCGAGATGCAAGATTCGCGTAATTCTTTTTCCAGTTTTTACGATTGAATGCTTCGAGCCGCCACCGAAAAGGTTGCCTGGGTCATTCCTACTTTGAAAGTGGGGTGACCGTTTTCTCAGCTTGAGGAATGGTTCCGTACATCCGCGCTCGCCCGCGCTCCGGCCGCCCGCGGTCATTGCTCAACGGGCAGCTCCTCGCGCGGTCAGGACCGCACGGGGTAATCCCGCTCCAATTCTTGGACAGCCTGCCGAATGGCGTCGGCCTGCGCGGGGTGCGCCTGGAGTAGCTCATCGAACAATGGCCGTGCTCGATCCGAGTAGCCGGCGCTCCAGAAGCAGGAGGCGGCGCTGATCCCGCTCCGCAGCGCCAACTCGGGCTGCCCGGCCTGTGCGTAATCGTCGGCGAGGACCAGTTCCAGGTGCGC
>DATGIY010000675.1:0-2063 GCA_035295475.1 Terriglobales bacterium | reverse complement strand
TCGCTGAAGTGCTCGGGTGGCGTGCCCACGGCGGCAATGTGTGCCTTCTCGACCAATCCGGTTACTCCCAATGCGACCCCGGTGACATCTTCGCTGACCATTTCGACGACGGCGCCACCGCCGGGCACGACGGCCACGCTGTTGCATCGCAATCTGCGCTGGATGTACGCGGTCATGCTGCCGTTCGGCGGGATGGTATTTTGGGGCTTTGCCGGCGGCGAAAATCGCCGGCGCAAACGCCTGGCCGGCCTGATTGTGCTGGCCATGATTTTGGGATTGACTCTGTTGCAGGCCGCTTGCGGCAGTTCCAGCAGTAAACCAACGGTTCCGCCGTTCACTCCAAAAGGCACCTATAACATCACCGTGGCGGCCATTTCCGGCACGGCTACGCACACGACAACTCTGACTCTGGTGGTGCAGTAGGAAGTTCACTGGCCCAGGACGGTGTCTCGCAACCCGTCCTGCCGGCCAGTTCATTCCTTTCATCAGGCTTGCGATTTCCCGACATGTGCAACGAGCAGCGCATTGTTCGCGCTGTTCAGAGTAATTTCGGAAAATTGCCTCCCTTCGGCGGACACCGATTCCCGCGCCAAAGTTTCGGAATTTAAAACTTCCAGGCTGGCAAGTCTTGGGAGCAGCGCATGTGGGGGCAGTGTCTACCCAGGCAGAGAGGCCAAGGAGGCCCTGCCTATGTTCGAAGACAGCCTGATTGAATCAGCAGGCGTATTGAAAACGAAACGCCCGGTTGCGACGTTTGCTTCGCTGGCCCTGCAATCGGCACTGGTAGCGGTGCTGGCAGGTCTGCCGCTGCTTTACACGGAAGCCTTGCCCTTAAGCCGGGCCACCACCCTGGTGGCGCCCGGCCCTCCGGCTCCCGCGCCCGCGCCGGCACCGGTGCGAACGCAGCGGACACGAGCGAGCGAGAGCGACATGATCGGGCAGAAATTACGCGAGCCGCGGGCAATCCCGAAGAGAATTACCCAAATCACGGACACTGAATTACCAGCGCCACCCTATTCCACGGGCGTAGGAGTATTCAGCGGAACGGGCTCTCCTTCCAACAACAACGTGCTGAACGCCATTGTCCGTCTCGCGCCTCCGGTGATCGCACCCAAACCCTCGGCCACCGATCCGATGCGAATTTCGCAAGGAGTAGCGCGCGGCTTTCTGGTGCACGAAGTCAAACCGCTGTATCCGCCCTTAGCGCGGCAGGCGCGCATTCAAGGAAGCGTGGTGTTGCAGGCGATCATTGGCAAGGATGGGCGCATTGAAGACCTGCGGCTGGTGGGCGGCCATCCCTTGCTGGCTCCGGCCGCGATCGAAGCGGTCAGGCAATGGCGCTACCGGCCCTATACGCTGAACGGCGAGCCGGTGGAAGTGGAGACGGAGATCACCGTGAACTTTGTGCTGGGAGGATAAGCACCTCAATGCAGAGGTCGCCGGAGGGAATTATGAAAAAGATTCCCTGGCGTACCTCTGCGTTGAAGCTCTATTTTTTGCGCGAAAGCGCGCGATGCAGAGTCTGATCCAAGGCGGCCTTGGATTTTTCATACTCCGCCGCGGATATCTTGCCCTGCTGGCGCTCGACTTCGAGTTCGAAGAGCTCTTCTTTCAGCCCTTCCAGAAGCATACTGGAACGATCTGGCGCCGCGGCAGGGGAAGGGTTTCGTGGAGGTACGGCCGCACGGGCAACGAGAGGTTTGGCACCGCCATTGCCGGAGGCGGGAGTTGCGGCCGCGCGCGCCGGCACGGGAACTCCACCCTGGCGCGTGACCATGTAAATCGCGCCAAAGCCCAGAAGAGCGACGAAGCCGCCGAGGATGTACCAGCGCCACTGATGCAGTGGGTCGGGCGAGTCAGTTGGCGGGCCCAGACCGCCGCCGGGACGGTTGTCGGCAGTGGTGGTGGGGCCGCCCATCTGCCCCCCGCCGCCCTGAGCGCCCTGATCGCTCTCCGTGGGCAGCATGCCCGTACCGGAGACGGTGAATCCCAGAGCCTCCCCCGGCTGGACCTGTGTAGCGACCTGCACGTTGGCAGTGTTGTCGTTCATCGCCTGAAAGCGG
>DATGIY010000674.1:0-2708 GCA_035295475.1 Terriglobales bacterium | reverse complement strand
GCCGGCGTTGTTGACCAGGATGTCGATTCCACCCCAGCGTTCCACCGCGGCTTGAGCCGCGGCCTTCATATCGTCCAGGCGGGTGACATCGGCCGCCTGAGCTTCGATGCGGCGGCCGGTCTCTTCGCGGAGGCGGTGGGCGGTGGCCTGAGCGTCGTCCGCACGCAGGTCGGCGATGAGCAAGTCGGCTCCGGCCACGGCCAAAGCGCGCGTGATGGCGCCACCAATTCCGCGGGCGCCGCCCGTCACGATCGCCACTTTACCGCTGAGATTCATGGCTGCCTTTCGCCGGCCAGGGCCCCGGCCGCGCACAGTTCCGCTCGCGGCGCCTCCAGTTTGAACAGCTTGGCGGCGTTCTCGTAGAGCAGTTTGCGTTTGGTTTCGGGTTTGAGCCCCAGTTGCTCGATCTGGTTAAGACTCTCTTGCCAGGGCAAGCCGTTCGTACCCCACAGACAGCGGTCTTGGCCCAATCGGCTGTTGATGAACTGCAGAATGGGCGGAGAGAGGTACTTCGGCATCCAGGCGTCCACTCCCAGCCATACGTTCTCCCATTTGTAGCAGACGGAAATCAGTTCCTCGACCCAGGGCCAGCCGGTATGCGCCCCCACGAGTTTCAGTTCCGGAAAATCACAGGCCACGCGGTCCAGATACATGGGCCGGGCGCAGTCGCTGGGCATGGCCTCGAGCACGTGCCCGACCTGGAGTGAGACCGGCACATCCAATTCCACGCATTTGGCATAAAGCGGATACATCTTGCGGTCATGCAGGGGAATGTCGAATCCGTAAATGTGCACGTACACGCCGCGAAAGCCGTGCTGGGTAATGGCGGTCTCGATTTCGCGCAGGCTTTCGGTAATGTGAAAGGGATCGTAACCGGCCAGACCCACAAAGCGCTGCGGATGGCTGCGCGTGTACTGCAGCACTTCCTCCAGGCGCGTGTCCATGTACATCCACTTGCGGCGATAGGACCACATCTTGCATTGGCTAATGAAGACCCTCTCCACGCCGGCGGCATCCATGCGGGCCAGCATGTCGTCCAGGGAGGGGAACTGGGGAAGGCCGCCGATGGCGCGCTCCATGCGGCAGATGAGTTCCCCCGACTTGGCCTGATTCCAGCGGGCGATGAATTCCGGCGTGGCCACGTAATACATGAAGTCGATGGCCTGAAAGTTGGAGCCGGCAGGTGCCATGGCTTGCAAGCGTAACTGCGCGAGGACACAGGGAGCGGTGATGCTTATCACATATTCGCGTGACAACGGCGCACGCGGACCGGCGGATCATATACATTTCTCTGCTGCAGCACCTCTGTGACGGATGACCGTGACAGCGGCGCGGAGGGCGCTTAGCCTCAAGAGGGAGAGAGGGCGAACATGTGCCTGGCGGTTCCCGGCAAAATACTGGACATCAAGGTGAGCGACGGCATGCGTGTCGGGCGGGTGGAGTTTGGGGGCATTGCGCGCCAGGTATCTCTCGACTTTGTGCCGCAGGCGGCGGTGGGGGACTACGTGATGGTGCACGTGGGGTTCGCCATCAGCCAGGTCGATCGCCAGGAAGCCGAACGCACCCGGCAGGTCATGGCCAACATGCAGCTGCTGGAGGGAGAAGCGGACCCAGGCGACTGAAGATCGGACGCCGTGTCCCTCTGCATCACCTGCTCTCGTGATCTCGGTCACAGCAGCTTGTGAAGCGGGGCGCTACCTTTTCTAGTGGGCCCGCGCCGTCCTTGGCCGCATCCGCGCGGGCCCGAGGGGTAGCGGGGAATGAAATACCTGGATGAGTACCGCGACCAGCGGATTGCCCGCTCCCTGGCGGACGAAATCGCGCGCCGCACCACCCGCGACTGGGTCCTGATGGAGATCTGCGGCGGCCAGACCCACACCATCATGCGCTACGGCCTGGATGAACTGCTGCCGCCCCGCATTCATCTGGCGCACGGTCCGGGTTGTCCGGTGTGCGTTACTCCCCTGGAAACCATCGACAAAGCCATCGCTCTGGCTTCGCGGCCGGAAGTCACGCTGGTCTCCTACGGAGACATGCTGCGCGTTCCCGGCTCGCATTCCGATTTATTCCGCGTGAAGGCTGCCGGCGGGGATGTGCGGATTGTGTATTCGCCCATGGACGCGGTCAAGATCGCGCGCGCCGAGCCGCAGCGGAAAGTCGTTTTCTTTGCCGTCGGGTTCGAAACCACTGCTCCTCCCAACGCCATGGCGGTCTGGCAGGCGCGGCGTCAAGATCTGGAGAATTTCTTTTTGCTGGTGTCGCATGTGCTGGTTCCGCCCGCGATCCGCCTTCTGTTGCGTTCGCCCCATAACCGGGTGCAAGGGTTTATTGCTCCCGGTCACGTGTGCGCCATTGTGGGCTATCAGCCGTACGATCGCCTGGCTCGCGAATTTCACGTGCCCATCGTAGTCGGAGGTTTTGAGCCGGTGGATTTGCTGGAAGCGATCTCCATGCTGGTTGCCCAGCTGGAGAGCGGCCGGGCGGTGGTAGAGAACCAATATGCGCGCTCGGTCAGCTACCGGGGGAATATCGCCGCGCAGCAGATTGTGGAGATGGTGTTCGAAGCGTGCGATCGCAAGTGGCGCGGTATAGGCACGATCCCGCAGAGCGGACTGCGACTCCGTCCGGTGTTCGCGCCGCACGACGCGGAAAAGGTATTCGGGCTGGAGGAAATCACCGCCCCGGAGCCGCAGGAGTGTATTGGCGCG
>DATGIY010000673.1:0-5131 GCA_035295475.1 Terriglobales bacterium | reverse complement strand
CATGCGCATGCTGGCGGGAATTGTCGCGGGGCAGAATTTTGCCAGCGAACTGCGGGGGGATCAATCCCTATCCCGGCGTCCCATGCAGCGGATTGTCACGCCCTTGCAGCAGATGGGAGCCAATATCAGCGCCGCCGAAGGCTGCCGGCCTCCCTTGCGTATTCAGGGAAGGCGCCTGCGCGCCATCGAATACGCTACGCCGGTGGCGAGCGCACAACTGAAGTCGGCTTTGCTTTTCGCCGGTCTGCTGGCGGAAGGCGAAACGACGGTGGAGGAACCGGTGCGCACGCGCGATCACGGGGAACTGGCGCTGCGCGCCTTTGGAGCGCGAGTGAGCCGCCAGGGGAATCGCTGCTCGATTGTGGGGGGACAAAACCTGCATGGGCTCCGCGCTGCCATTCCGGGCGACATTTCCAGCGCCGCGTTTTTTCTTTGTGCCGCCGCCTTGTTTCCGGAAGCAAATCTGGTGATTGACGACCTGCTGCTGAATCCCACCCGCGCCGTCATTCTGGATGTGCTGATCGCGATGGGGATGCGCATTACGGTGCTGCAGGTGGAAGAGCATCATGGAGAACTAACCGGTACAGTACAGGCGCGGCACGGGGGCCGCTTGCGCGGGATACGCATCGCGGGCGCGCAATCGGCAGCGTTGATTGACGAGTTGCCGGTGCTGGCCGCGATCGGTCCTTACACGGAGGAGGGGGTCGAAATCAGCGACGCGCGCGAATTGCGGGTGAAGGAGTCGGACCGCATCTCCGCCATGGCGGAAAATCTGCGCGCCATGGGAGCGGAAGTAGAGGTGCGGGAAGACGGTCTTCGCGTCCCCGGCAAACAGCCGCTGCACGGAGCGGAGGTGGATTCCTTTGGCGATCATCGCATCGCCATGGCCAGCGCGGTAGCGGCGCTGGGAGCCAGTGGCGAACTGCGCATCCGCAATCCGGGCGTGGTGGACATTTCCTATCCCGGGTTCTTCGGCGTGCTGGAGGCGCTACTCCAGAGGTAGCGGCGGGTCATGGCAAACTGGCAGGAATCCCCGGCATCCCTAACCGAGAGGAGTGCTTATGTTTTTCCTGCTCGGGCTTGGACTGGGTTACGGCATCGGTTTGCTGATTGCTCCAGCCAGTGGAGAAGAGTTTCGCCAGCACCTGGCGGAACGAGCCGATGATTACGGCAGGCAAAAGGCTAGGGAAATAGGGCAGCAGGCCGGGGAAAAGGCTTACGAACAATTGAAGCAGCGGCTCTAGTCGCGTGTGTTATCGGCAGCAGGCCAGGGCCGAATGACAGCTTCCGCCAGATATTCGAGCCGCAGCCTCTTCACGCCGCAGAAGGGGTATTCTCGTCTTTAACCTTGAGCCCGGTATCGGTCATCTGCAGGGCGGTGCCGGACAGTTGCAAAACCGGTTCCGCGGTCATCACCTGGGAGGCATCAGCCGCTGCCGCACGTCGCCGGGGGATAATTCTGGCCACATCCGAATGGCGGAACTGCTTGATATCGAGTAACAGATTGCCGGCGTAATGCAGCAGGCTGGTCACGCTGCTCCGGTACCAGCAGCAGTGCGCCATGCGCGGCGAGAAGCCGCAATAAAAACGAAAACTTTCCAGTTGCGGCGAAGACATGAGGGCCGCGGCCACCATGCGGTGATTGCCTTCGATGATGGTGAGGGCTTTGTCTTCGTCGATTCCTATCAGGAGCACGCTGCCGCCTGTGCTTCCTTTTGCCAATTGCTGGCGTAACAGGCTCAAGGAGACGAGAAAGGGATCGGGCGACACTTCGGCCAGGCCGGCAACAATGCGGGCAGCGAATTGCGGCAAAGAGAACCCACGCTGCGAGTAACGGCGCCAGTCAGCACGGGGGAAGACGCGGATCCGTCCCAGGGCGCGAGGCGTAAGCGCGACTCGCCACCAGGTGGTATCGGCGGGCAATTCCCGCCACATGGCGCCGCGTTTGCGAAACAGCAAATGACGCCGGCGCCCATTTTCCTCTTCGTCCTGCAAGTTGGGGTTGAGGACGATGGCCGCCAACTCTTGGCGTACATCGTCGAAATCAGAATGATAGAACTCGTTCTTCAGAAATTCCGCGATTACCTCGTTTTCGCTGGCCGGACAAAGCTTGCGGACTTCGGGCTGCGGCGGATCGGAAGTATGGGGGGGGACCATCATGGTCTGACGGAGCCGCAGGCCGGAAGCGAGAGTGATCAGGAATCCGCCGACCGCCAAGGCAAGCAGTTTTCCCAAGGGGAAGTAGGGCTGGAGCGAGAGCAGAGCTTGTGAATATTCCGTGCTCATGGTCGTCCCGGTATTTGGTAAGCAAGCAGCGGGCCATAGTGCCGGGATTTTTGCACGGCAACTCTCGCCCGTGTGGAAGGCGCCGGGCGCAGTTAGCGGTGGTGAAAGTGCTTTTTGTGAGTACGCCGGTTCTCAGGATGGGAGGTTTGTGTCTCACCCGAAAACTCTCTGGCGCGGCAAAATATTTTGCCGCGGACATTCACAAAAATGTTTTCAGCCACTTGCCTTTTAGCTTGCGCGAACCCCTGCGCCTGCATTAACTTGGTGCGTTTTCCGGACGAGGAGCCGGCCGACGATGTAGACCCGAGTGCCAATCAGGAGGTTGCGCAAGTGGCATTGTCAATCAAGCATTGGTTGCTGCGGCAGTTGAATGCCAATGATTCCCTGGACGGAGTGGCGGTCACGGTGAAGCTTGCGGTGACCGAGTACGGTCCTAAACCAGTGGCGCGAGAGCTGCGCAAATTCGCCGATAGCCTGGAGCGGACGGGCGAAGTGCCGGGATGGAAATTTCCGGCTCCCATCCCGCGCCTGAAACGGTCGCGAACTCATCCCACGGACGCGATCCAGCCTTCATCATCGTAGCGAGCCGTTTCCTCTCTTGCCGGGCGCGCCGCCGGCGAGAGCAGGAACAAACCTGGCGATCCCTACCCGACTCTTCTCATCGTGGGGCGGTGTCTTGCCCGTCTATCTTTCGTGCCACGATCGTGCTGCCCGGGCCTCGTCACGGCAGATGATCGAGGTAACAAGGGCCATTCGTCGGTTGCGCAGGCGGCATGGGCGGAGTGGCCCAAGGCTCGTTGGCAAAGTCGAAGAACTCGGTCATATCCATCTGGGCGCCATCTCGAGCGGTTAAGCTCGGCAGATTGAAGCGCGTTTCAATGAACTTGAGCATAGCCGTGTAATCCGCCACCGTGTGGGACACATAATGTTTCTTGGCGAATGGGGAAATAACAATTAAGGGCACACGGTAGCCGGTGAGCGTGAAATCGCAGGTGTATCCGCCGGCCCCGTTTCCTGAAGCACAGATATCGGGCGACGGTTGGGTGACCAGATCGCTGGGCGGTATTCCATCCGGACTGACTGCCGGCTGAGGCGGCACGTGATCGTAAAATCCTCCGGCCTCGTCAAAGGTGAGGAAGAACACCGAGTCATTCCACGATGAGCTGCCCATGAGTGCATTAATCAGGGAAGCCACGTAATTGCTGCCGGCTTCTACATTGGGGGCGAGTTGGGGCGCGACGTCGTCGTCGGAAGGGTGCTCGTCGAGACTGGCTTCCGAAGCCGGTTCGATAAAGGACACCTGCGGCAGGGTTCCATTCTTGACATCAGTCAAGTACTGAGAAATTGGCGCCAGGTTCTGCGGATATTTCTGCAGGATGGTGTTGCCGTAAGTGAATTGATTCATGTAGCTCTGGGCGAAAAGACAGGCGGGTTTAGCGCATCCGTTGGTGTCGGGATGGACGTAAATTTTCCAGCTTATGCCATTGTCCTGCAGCAGCTGAATGATGGTCTTGTCTGACAATTGCGGGCTGGTGGGAGTCAGAGGATATACATGTCCGTGAGAGGTGGCGGCATACAGGTACATGCGATTGGGCTGGGTGCGGGTCATGACCGGTGAAAACCAGCGGTCGGAGGTCGCGAAATTGGAGGCCATGAAGTAGTAGTAGGGCAGCTCGCGGTCCGTGTAATAGCCCATCACGCGAATGCCTTTGCTGTCGTTATAAGGCAGGCCGGTGGAGGGGCTGCGCTCCGCGGCCGCGGTACGAACAAAACCATCCAGCTTGGGACTACTCGAGGTAGGATCCTCATGATTCCAGTCGGCATGGCTTTCGTTCCATGACGGGCTGGGGTTTTCCACACAGGTAGTGCTGAGGTGATAAGCATTTACCGCGCTTCCATCGGTGCCGGGATTGGAAGCATCGGAGGGCTCGCCGTCAAAAGGCTCGGCGGAATACCCATGGGCGGACCAATAGTCCGCCAGGTGGCCGAAATAGTGGTCGAAAGAGCGGTTTTCCTGAGCGAGGACGATGATGTGATTGATTTGCGCTATGTCCGCTTTGCGAAAACTGGCGGTAACACTCTGATTGCTATTCAAAGTCAGGCTGCAGGTCGCTGCGTTACCGCTGCAGGCTCCACCCCAATTGTTCAAGGCCGAACTGTTACCTGCTGTCGCGGTCAACGTCACGATAGTCCCTTGGTTGAAACTGCCGCTGCAGCTGGTGGGACAGTTAATCCCTTTCGGCTTGCTGGTCACGGTTCCGGTCCCCGCGCCGCTCACCTGGACAGTCAGGGTCTCGCTTTGGGGGGAGGAAGTCGGGGGAGGGCCATTGTTGCTGCTGCCCTTGACTCCCTGACAACCGGTGAACAAAGCGAGGAGTAAAGCGAGAGAACAACCACACGCTAAATGTCGCATCGGATTCCTGGGCCGTTGCCGGCTGGTTTTGAGATGAGCTGGCCGAAGGAGCTGGTTGGCTCTCGTTAAAAGCGGAGGGACCGCAAAATCATATACATAGGTTTGCAAACCTTGTTCTTGAGGGGGATTGCTTAGTGCATTGGGGGTAGCAGTTTGCTAGACTCCGCCCAATTGCATGCGAAAAGTCTGTTTTTTGCTGTGCTTGCTGGCGCCCCTGGCGTGTTCCGCCCAACTGCCGAAATCGCCCCACGGCGATAGCTTCGTTGTGCTAAGTCCCCGCCCGACGCACCGGTTTTTCGATAAAACCAATCTCGCGCTGCACGGCTGGAATGTGGCCGCGGAAACTTATGACGCGGTCACTACGCGGCGAGCTCTCAAGGGCCAAAGCATCCACGAACTAAATCCTTTCGGGGCGCTGTTCGTGAACCACGG
>DATGIY010000672.1:0-6216 GCA_035295475.1 Terriglobales bacterium | reverse complement strand
AAATGCCAAGGGCTAATTGCTAATTGCTTTTTACCTTTGTGGTGAGCTTCTCATGGGAATCGCAAGAAACATTGCGGCCGTACGCGAGCGGATCGTTGCCGCCGCACGCCGCGCCCATCGCCGCCCCGAAGAAATCGCGCTGATGGCGGTAAGCAAGACTTTTCCTCCCCAGGCAATTCGTGAAGCCTACAACGCAGGACAGCGCCTTTTCGGAGAAAACCGCGTGCAGGAATTCGCGGGCAAAGCCGCGGCCCTGGCCGACCTTGCGGGCGCGGAATGGCACTTAATTGGCCACTTGCAAAGCAACAAGGCGGCGAAAGCGGCAGAATTGTTTGCCGCCGTCGAATCCGTGGACTCGCTGCGGGTGGCCGAGAAGCTGAATGCGGCGGCGGAGAAGATCGGCAAGCGATTGCCGGTGCTGATCGAAATCAATATTGGCGCGGAGACCGCCAAGAGCGGCGCGACACCAGATTCTCCCCAACTCGAGCAATTGCTGGCTGCCATTTCCCGCCTCGACGCTCTGGAGCTCTACGGGCTGATGACCATACCTCCCTTTACCGACGACCCGCAGCAGGCCCGCCCCTATTTTCGGCGTCTGCGTGAACTGCGCGATCAGATCGCTGCCCGCCGCCTCCCCGGTGTAAACTTGGAGGTGCTGTCCATGGGCATGTCGCATGACTTCGAAGTAGCGATTGAGGAAGGCTCCACCTGCATCCGCGTGGGCACGGCGATCTTCGGGGAAAGGCCAAAAGCTTGACCGCAAATGGCACGAGATAGGAACAAAGCAATTGGCACTTAGCATTTAGCACTTGGCGGCCACGGTTGTCGCTGCTTTTCGGGGTGCTATGCAAAGTGTCTTGAAATCTACTGGGTTTCTTCCTGGCCAACCGTTAAGTACCAACCGCCAAGCACCGATTCTCAAATCATCAATCATTAATCTTCCATGAAAAATTCTCTGCATCTCTGTGCCTCCGTGGTGAAATAAGCCTCGTGATACCGATTCGCGACACGCCCGGCGGCTGCAGCTTTACCGTCAAGGTGCAGCCGCGCGCCCGCAAAAGCGCTATCACCGGCGTGGTCGGCGATGCCCTGAAAATCACCCTCACAGCGCCTCCGGTAGAAGGAAAGGCCAACCAGGCGTGCGTTGAGTTTCTGGCGGAGATTTTGAATGTGCCGCGCAGCTCAGTTACGATAGTCAGCGGCCAAACCAGCCGCAATAAGGTTGTTCGCATCACCGGCCGTACAACAGCTGAGGTGGAGGAGAGGGTGCGCGCCGCCACATCCGTAGCGAGCCGGCGCTGAGGAGAACATTTTGAGCCTGTCGCAGCGCTGGGGCGAAATCCGCACCGGCTTCGAGCGGCCGTTCTGGGTCGCCAACGTAAGCGAGCTTTTCGAACGCCTCTCCTACTATGCGGCCTTCGCTTCCCTGGCCCGCTACCTGCACGAGACCCTGCGCTTTCCTTCGGAGCAAGCCGGCAGCCTGACCGGCCTATTCGGAGGCCTGGTATGGTTTCTGGCCGCGTTTGGCGGCACCGTCGCCGACCGCATGGGCTTCCGCCGCTCGCTTTCTCTCGCCTATTTGATTCTGACTTGCGCCTATTTTCTGCTGGGCTCGCTGGGGGCCTCCTGGTTTGCCCCGATTCGCGGGGCCCTGCCGCTGATTGTGATCGTGGCTTTCGTGCTCGCCCTGCCCGCGCTCGGCATCGCGCTGGTCAAGCCCTGCGTGGTAGGCACCACGGCGCGCACCTCTAAAGACAACGTACGCTCCATCGGGTATTCCATTTACTACACCCTGGTAAACATCGGCGGCGCGGCGGGACCGTTTGTCGCCTCGATCGTGCATCGCCATATGAGCGTGAGCAATGTTTTTCGCGTGGCCGCGCTCAGCGTGTTTCTGATGTTTTTTGCCGTGCTGCTGCTGTTCAAAGAGCCACGCCGCCACGACGAAGTACAAACCACCAGCCTGGGCCAGGCGGCGCGGAACTTCTGGACCGTGATTTCCAACCCCCGATTCATGCTGTTTTTACTGATTTTTACCGGATATTGGATCGTCTACTGGCAGGAGTTCATCATCCTGCCGCTGTACGTTCACGAGTTCGTGGATCCTAAGTTCGATACCGAACTGATGCTGGTCACCGGACCGCTCACCGTGATCTCGCTACAGATGGTGGCCAGCTTCTTGACCCAGAAGATTGCCGCCTTTCGCGCCGTGATTATCGGCACCCTGATTTCCGCCCTCGCCTGGCTGATCCTGGTGGCGCACCCTACCGGTTTCCTGGTGATTGTTACGCTGTTCGCCATATCGCTGGGCGAGATCACGCAGGCGCCGCGCTATTACGAATACATCTCTCACTTGGCGCCCTCGGGCCAGCAGGGCACTTACATGGGATTCGCCTTCTTGCCGATCGGCATCGGCTCGCTGATCGGCGGCTGGTTTGGCGGCCTGCTGTTTCATCAGTTCGGAGAAGTTATGCATCGTCCGGGACGAATCTGGCTGGCGCTGGCGGCGGTCGGCGTGCTCACGGCGTTGCTGTTGTGGATCTACGACCGGACGGTACGCGCGTCACAGCCGCAACCGGCGACGGCAACAGCCCCCTCTTCGTAGGCCCTATGCGCTCTCCGGCTAACCTGGCGAAACACATCCGCAAGCTGCTGCGCGACTATGGCTCGCCTGAGCACGCGGCCGGTGTACAGCACTTCTTCCAGGAGGAAGTGCGTTCCCATGGCTGGCGTGCCGCCGATCTGCGGAATGCGGCAGTCCGCATGCGCCGCGCCATCCTCGCCCATGCCGGGCCTGACTATCTGCTGCAAGTGGCGGACAGACTTTTCCGCGGGCGTGTTCTTGAGGAGAAGGTCATGGCCGTCCTGCTGCTGGAAAAATCTCTTCCCGAGTTCGGGGGCCGCGAGTTCCGCCAGCTCGAGTCCTGGCTCGACCGCGTGACCACCTGGGCCGATCACGATTCCCTGGTGCACATTCTCCTCGGTCCTCTGCTGGTAGCTGAACCGCGGCGGGCGAAATCGGCATTGCGCTGGGCTAAGTCCCAACACGTCTGGCATCGGCGCGCCGCAGCCGTGGTGCTTATCTATGGCGCTCGCCGAGAGATGTTCGAGCCCGAAATCCGCCGCGTGGCGCAATTGCTCTTGAGGGATGAGAACCTGATGGTGCAAAAGGGCTTGGGCTGGCTGTTGCGGGAATGGGGCAAGAAGAGCCCGCAGCGGGCGACCCCGTTTCTGCTCAAGATGCGCCGCCGCGCGCCCAGGCTGGTGCTGAGGACAGCGTGTGAAAAGTTGAGTCAGCCGCAGCGGGCGAAAATATTAGCACTGAAGTAGCCGGCGGATGATCCCGATTCTGCACCACGGGTTGGCGGCCCCCCTCCTCAGGCTGCGGGTTCAACGCCGCACGGAGTAGGCCACAATCAGCACAACGCCGGCGGCAATGAAGACCGCTCCCATGGCTAAAAAGATCCAGGAACGAATCTTGGGTCCCTTGGCATTCTGTCCCTGGGGCAAGCGTTGCAAGTAGCGGAAAATAGGAATTTCGCGGGCGAGAATGAAGATGCCACCCAGAATCCAGAGAATGCCAAATAGTATGCTGCTCCAAGTCACGATCAGGGAAGATGAACGCCAATCAGCTAGATTCGCGCAAACCGGCCACGGTTGTTTAGAATAGAGGCTTGCCGATGAATCTTTCCGCCATCCAGGAGGCGCTACGCCAGCAAGGCCTAGACGCGTGGCTCTTCTACGACCACCATCATCGCGACCCCATCGCTTACCGCGTGCTGGGATTGCCGGCCACGACCATGGTGACGCGCCGCTGGTATTACGTGATCCCGGCGCAGGGTGAGCCCGCCAAACTGACCCACCGCATCGAGCCCCATCACCTCACTTCCCTGCCGGGGAAAGAAGAGAAGTACTCAGCCTGGCAGGAACTGTTCGACAAGCTCAAGGCCATGCTTTCTCCTTACAAGAATGTGGCCATGCAGTATTCGCCCGATAACCTGGTGTTCTATGTTTCTCTGGTGGACGCGGGCACGGTGGACCTGGTGCGCCGGCTGGGCAAGAACGTAGTCAGTTCGGGCGACTTAGTGGCGCGCTTCGAAGCGACCTGGACCGAGGATCAAATTCGCAGTCACTTTGAGGCGCGGGACGCGATAGATGCCATCGTCAGCGCCTTTTGGCCGGAACTCGGGCGCCGGGCCCGCAATGGCGGCACCGCCGAATACGAGATGCAGCAGTGGCTGATGGAGGCATTCCGCCGGGAAAACATCGTGACCGACGATCCTCCCAACGTGTCCGCCAACGCCAACAGCGGCGACCCGCACTATGAGCCTACGCGCGAGCGCTCGGCCAGGATCAAGGAAGGCGATTTCATCCTGCTGGATATCTGGGGCAAGAAAAACCGCCCCAATGCGGTTTATTACGACATTACCTGGACGGGGGTCATCGCCCCCGTGCCTTCCGCCCGGCAGCAGGAGGTTTTCGAAATCGCGCGCGGCGCCCGCGATGCCGGCATTGCCACGGTGAAAGCTGCCGTGTCCGAGGGTCGCAAGCTGCAGGGCTGGGAAGTGGACAAGGCCACTCGCGATCACATCGCCACCCGCGGGTATGGACAGTACTTCATTCATCGCACCGGGCACTCCATCGGTACCGAGGTGCACGCCAACGGCGCTAACATGGACAACCTGGAAGTACATGACGAACGCCAGGTTCTGCCCAATAGCTGCTTTTCCATTGAACCTGGAATCTATCTGCCCGACTGGGGCGTGCGCACCGAAATCAACATGCTGGTGCGCGAGCGCTCGGCAGAAGTTACGGGAAAAATCCAAAACGAGATTGTGATTATCTGATGGCGAATTCCAGATCGAAATCGATGGCCGCGGAACTGGAGCGGTCAGGACAAAACACCCAGCCCTTAACGGCCATGGCAATTCTGGCGCCGGCCCTAGGCTGGCTCATACCCGGAGCGGGCCACCTGATACAGCGCCGCTGGATACGCGGACTGCTGCTGCTGGCGTGCATCGTTGCCATGTATGTCCTGGGCCTCAAAATGGAGGGGCACGTTTATCAGCCCAACAGCGGCGAGGTGCTGGACATTCTGGGCTTTGTGGGCGATGTGGGCGCGGGCGCGCTCTACATCGTGAGCCGTGCCCTGGATTACGGACAGGGCATGATTCAACACGCCACCGCCGACTATGGCACAAAATTCATTATTGTTGCCGGCCTGCTCAACTTCATCGCCGCCGTGGACGCCTATCACATCGCCATAGGGAAAAAGAAATGACCGGCCTGGCCCTCTCCCACTTCACCTCCGCTTTATTATTCGCCGTATTTGCTTCCGTGGTCTTCGGCATTACGCAACGGGAAGGCACACGCGACCAGGTCCGTTACGGCGCCTACTGCTTTGCCATGTTTATCGGCGGCGTGATTGCCGCCGGCTGGGTGATGTGGCTGATTCGGCACTAGGTCCTTGGTCGCCGGTCTCCCCTATCCTTCCCACACAAAGGCATCAAAGACGCGGGTGATGGAGAAACCGAGCCGCTCATAAAGAGCGACGGCACGATCATTGGCCTGAGTGACCGTCAGGGACAACGAACTGAAGCGGCGCTGGCGCAGGGCGTTCGTGCTGGCAGCCAGCAGCGCTTCCCCGACTCCCTGCCCCCGCATTTCCGGCACCACACAGACCTGGGTGACGTGCCCGACGTCGTGCTTCACGCGCGAACACAAAATCACCCCAGCCACAGCGCGCGTGGGGCGATGGACAGCAACGAATGAGGCCTCCGCGTCAAAAATGCCGCACCCCGGAAAGCGCACAATGTTGTTGAGAAAACGGACGGAACCGCTCAAGCTGCGGTATTGATCATTGATTTCGGAATCGATGTGCCCGCGATAGGCCGCCGTGATCACCGCCGCGGCCGCCTGGTAGTCGTGCTCCGTCCAGGGGCGGATTTCCACGTCCGCGGGTAGAGTGGGCGCAGTGACCGGCGACCGCAGCGGCAGCACCATGAACAGCCGCGGGTAGCGGCGAAATCCCTGGTCCAGAAAAGGCCGCGCCACGGCTCCCGTCTCGTGCACCAGCAATTGCGCCTCTACCCGATGGATACCGGGCGAGCGCTGCAGGGTCTCAATGACATGGGTGAGCAGGCGAACTTCGATAGCGTGTTCGCTTTCCGCCCGCGTACCGTTGTCGGAGCCGACAAACAGGTCCCCGATTACTCC
>DATGIY010000671.1:0-5722 GCA_035295475.1 Terriglobales bacterium | reverse complement strand
CTGGGCGGGCTATTGGCCCTGGCATTCCTGGCCAACCGGTTATCCAGCTGGACCAAGGTACCGGATGTGGTGGTCCTACTCAGTGTGGGTCTGTTATTCGGGCCAGTCTTCAAGGTGCTGCACCCTTCCCAGTTCCATACGGTGACCCCAATCCTGGGCACGCTAGCCCTGATTCTGGTCCTCTTTGAAGGCGGCCTGGAACTGAACCTGCGCGAGACCTTACAGCATTTTCCCGGAAGCCTGCTGCTGGCCACGCTGGCGTATGGGCTGAGCATGCTGGCGGTGTGGCTGGTGGCATCACGAGCGCTGCACGTACCCTCGCGGGCGGCGGTGCTGTTTGGGGCTGTACTCGGTTGCACCAGCAGCACGGTGGTACTTCCGATTCTGCAACAGATCGCGGCCAGCCGGCGGGTTAAGGTGACGCTGATGCTGGAGGCGTCCTGGGGAGACGTGCTGGCCGTGCTTACCGTAGGGATGCTGATCAACATTCCCGCCGGAGGCATGGTGGGCAGCCTGGCGCAAAAGCTGGCGGTGCAGATTCTCGGTTCGGTGGCCCTGGCGGTGGCGGTGGGCGCGCTGTGGACGTGGCTTCTGCCGCATCTGTCGGATGCGCGCTACTGGCAGGTGCTGACGTTCTCGGTGGTGCTGCTGCTGTATGCAGCGACCGAGAGCTTTGGCGGCAACGGCTTGATCGCTGCGCTGGCTTTCGGGCTGACACTGTCGAATGTGCGCCGCATGTCCGGCCGTTTGGGCGAGAACCTGTTCGGGTTGGGACTTCCTCTGGAAGCGCAGCACGAGAGGATTCTGGCCTTCCATTCCGAACTTTCGTTTCTGGTTCGCACCTTCTTCTTCGTACTCATCGGAGTGGTGGTGGAGCTCAGCGGGTTACGTGGCCGGGCCTTACTCACGGCCGCGATCATGGCCGCGCTGTTCCTGGCAAGGTGGATCGCGGTGCAAGCCTGCCGATGGTCCTGGAAGGATTTCAGCGCGCGCGACCGGGAACTGGTTACTTTGCTGCTGCCGCGCGGTTTGATCACGGTGGTGCTCGCCCTGCAGGTGGTGCAAGCCATGGGCAGCGACTACGCTTTCCTTACTTCTGTTGCGTTCGCGGTAATCCTGCTGAGCAATTTGCTGGTAGTGGTGGCCAGCGTACGCAGCAAGACGGCTGAACTCGTCACCGCGGCGACGGGATAGCGAACCGAGGCGCTCGCCGCGGAGAGATGAGACGGGGCGCCTGGCGATGCCAGCTATGATAAGGAATCGAGTTTTCCCGATGGCGAACCCTATTCAGCATGTAGTGATCATCGTCAAAGAGAACCACGGTTTCGACAACTACTTCGGCATCTTTCCAGGAGCGGAGGGAATGGCCATGGCGCATTCTCCCAATCCGCCTACCCAGGACCCGGACCATCGCCATGCCGCGTGGCTGACGAGGAAGACCACGGCCGTGCGGGAGCAGTTTCTGGAGAGCGACATTCCGCAGTACTTCGCGTATGCGCGGCAGTTTACGCTGTGCGATCACTACTTTACCGATGTAGCCGGACCGTCCACACCGAACCACCTGATGCTGGTGGCAGCGGATTCGCCGGTCATTGATAATCCGGCTTCGAATCCAGCGCCGCAGTATCAGTTGCCTTCCCTGCCGGCGGCGCTGGAGCAGGCGAAGTTGAGCTGGGGAAACTACGGGGGATATGTGTTCGACTATATTGCGGGACTGAAAGGCAGGAACAGGTTCCCGTCGCCCCAGTTCGCGCAAGATGCTGCCGCGGGGAAGCTGCCGGCAGTGTCGTGGGTGTATGCGCCACACGATGCCAGCGAGCATCCTCCCGATCCGCAGGACCAAGGGCAGCCCCTGGTGGGCAACGTCACGCACGGGATGCAGTGGACGGCGCAGCAGGTGAATGCCGTGGTGCAAGGGGGACTATGGCCGTCGTGCGCGATCTTTATTACGTGGGACGATTGGGGCGGCTGGTTCGATCACGTGGATCCGCCGGAAGTGGAGAAATGGAGCGATGGGACGCAGTTCCGCTACGGGTCGCGTGTGCCGTGCCTGGTATTGAGCCCCTACGCCAAAGCCGGGTACATCTCGACGACGCAACATTCGCATGTCAGCCTGCTGAAATTTTGCAGCAGCGTGTTCGGGCTGCCGGCGTTAAATCAACGAATGGCGCAGGCGGATGACATGAGCGACTGCTTTGATTTTCAGCAAAAGCCCGCGGGGCCGCCCAAGTAAGGGCGGGACGTTATTTTCGGTTGGCGGCCAATTCCAGCGCGGGCGTGTCGGTGTACAGGCCGGGGAACGACTGACGCAGGCGAATCACCTTGGGAGCGTCGTTGAACATGATGTACGGGCTGTCAGGATGGCGCTGGGCGTAGTCCTGATGATAGGCCTCGGCGGGATAGAAAGCTTTGAAGGCAACCAGCTGGGTCACGATGGGCTGTCGGAAAACTTTAGCTTGCTGCAACTGGGTGATGTAGGCCGCGGCGATACGTTTCTGCTCATCGGTGTTGTAGAAGATGACCGAGCGATATTGCGTACCTTCATCCGGACCCTGGCGGTTCAGCTGCGTGGGGTCGTGGGCGACGGCAAAGAAAACCTGAAGCAGCTGGCCGTAGGTGATGCGGGAGGGATCGAAGGTGATTCGGACGGACTCCGCGTGGCCGGTTTCGCCAGTACTGACCACCTCATAATGCGCGGTTCCGGATACTCCTCCGGAATAACCTGAGGTAGCGCTTAAGACCCCTTTGACGTGTTGAAACACCGCCTGAACACCCCAGAAGCACCCGCCAGCCAGAACGGCAGTCTGGTTTCCCTGGGTAGCGGCCAGGGGAGCGTCCACCGCCGGCTTGGGAAGCGGGACAGCGGCATGCTCACCGGCACTGCAAGCGATACCGCCGGCAAAAACCAGCAGCGCGAGAATCAAGAGCAAGCGCGAAACCCTGCCTGACATAGCGTTCCCCCGGTTACGTGTAATTAGAGGCGCAAAGCAGCACAAAGTTTCGGTTTTTTGGAGGGCAGCGAGAAGCAGGGAAAGCGGAGCCATCATTCGGGGCGAGCAGTAGACATATGCTCCTGATGGTCAGATACTGCGTGAGGGCGGGATGGTGACGGCAGCAGACCGGATAACGGAAGAAAGACGCGGGAAACGACGGTTATGAAATCGATGAGAGCGCGGAAGATTGATAGCGGTAAAAGGGCTGTGTCAGGAGAAGAACGCGGAGAGCTACTCGAGGTGTTGAAAAGCCGCTTCGAGAAGAACATGAACCGGCACAAGGAGGTTGCATGGGCCGAGGTGGAGGCAAGGCTGAAGTCGAATGGGGAGAAGCTGTGGTCACTCCAGGAAATGGAGAGGACGGGCGGTGAACCGGACGTCGTTGGCCAGGACAAAGAGA
The DNA here is from genome assembly GCA_035295475.1 of Terriglobales bacterium. Lineage (GTDB taxonomy): Bacteria > Acidobacteriota > Terriglobia > Terriglobales > Acidobacteriaceae > JAICWP01. Next base: position 2,329 of record DATGIY010000671.1, on the reverse strand, counting down.
CGGGCGAGTACCTTTTTTATGATTGTGCAGCGGAAAGCCCGACAGGGCGCAGGAGTCTTTGCTACGACGGAGAAGCGCTGGAATCAAGGAAAGCGAACAAGCCGGCGGGCAACGCCGTGGATATGGCGGCGGCGATGGGGATTGAGCTCTTGACGGAAGAAGAATATCGAGAGTTGCAGAAGCTGGGAAACTTTGACAGCAAAACGTCGAGCTGGGTGAAAACGCCTTCCGATTTTAGAAAGCTGGGCGGGGCGCTGTTTTGTGATCGCCGGTTCGACAGGGTTTTCGTGTATCACAACGGAGCGGAATCTTACTATGCTGCGCGGGGGTTCCGCGGGTGGCTAAAGGTCTGAACTAGTGAGCAGTCGGTTGAGCTGACGAAGATTCGCCTTCACTGTAGTTGTGCGGGAAAATCTCTCGTCGCAGGGCACCACTAAGCCGTAAGTCCTGCAGAAAGACGTAGTTCTTAAGTCAATGTTAAGGTGAGCAGTGCTATCCTGCCGCTCATTTGTTCTGCCGCTGATCGACCCAATTCTCAATGCGCGTGACAGATTCAATATCAATTCTGATCCGCTCCGCAGAGCCCGTGCTGCTGGTCTGTCTGCTTCTTAGTTCCGTTTCGGTAATCGCGCAAGCGCCGGGAGGGTCGATCACTGGCATCGTGACAGAAAGCGCAGGTGCACCCGTAGCGGGCGTCCACGTCAGTTTAAAGGCGTTGAATACGGGGGCGGCCAGGGCGGCGGTAAGGACCGATACCAGAGGGTTTTTCAGGTTTACTGATGTGCCGGCTGGAACGTATGAGGTCATCGTTTCTGCTCCCGGATTCGTACGTCAAATCTGGAACGGCATCGTGGTCGAAGGGGGAGCCGAACGTGTTCTCAACATCGTTATGCAGGCAGGGAATCCTGGGCAGACGGTACAGCTAGCGGCGCCGGTTAGGGCAATGGGCCAGGGCTCCGCCGTGGGCAATGGACGCATTGACGCCGCCACAGTGCGCAACACCCCGCTCAATGGGCGCGACTGGACGCAACTGGCAACGCTGCAGGCTGGCGTCACAGCCGTGCAGACGGGAAATGCCAATGGGACGGGGAATGCCGACCACGGTTTCGGAGCGGCAGTGAGTGTGTCTGGGGCGCGGCCCGATCAGAACAACTATCGTCTGGATGGGATCAGCATTAATGATTATTCCAACGGAGCCCCCGGCAGTGTGCTGGGCGACAACCTGGGCGTGGATGCGGTAGAGCAAGTGTCCGTGTTGGGCAATAACTATCCCGCCGAGTACGGTCGGACGTCCGGAGGCGTCATCAATGCCGTGACCAGATCGGGAACGAATGCATTTCACGGCAATTTGTACGAGTTTCTGCGCAACAGTGCTTTGGATGCGCGCAACTATTTTGACGGCCGAATTCCTCCTTTTAAACGTAACCAGTTCGGCGGCTCAGCAGGAGGCGCACTGCAGAAAGATCGCACCTTCGTTTTTGGAGACTACGAGGGACTCCGGCAGTCGCTGGGCGTAACCACTGTGGACACGGTGCCGTCAGCGGCAGCGCGGAGGGGAGAACTTTCTACTGGGGCCGTGACTGTCGATCCGGCGGTCGCACGTTTTCTCGCAGCATTCTATCCATTGCCCAACGGACCCCTATTGGGAGCCGGTGATACCGGCATTTTCAACTTTGCAGCACAGCAGGTTACCAATGAGAATTACTTCACGATACGAGTGGATCGAAAGTTTTTAGACAAGGACAGCCTCTCTGGCACTTACATGCGAGACGCCTCGAAGACCGTTCAACCCGACAACTTCGACGAACTTCTTTCTAATATCGTCTCCAGCCGTCAGGTGGTAGCACTCCACGAGCAGCACGTCTTCAGTCCTACTTTGCTGAATGCAGCTCGCCTCGGCTTCAATCGTGCCGTAGGGATTGTCGACGGAGTATCCAAGGTAATCAACCCTCTCATGTTGGACCCCTCCTACGGTTTCGAGCCTGGACAACGCGCTGGGGGTGTACAGGCCGTACCGGGAGTAACTGATTTTCTCGGTGCCCCGACTGCACAAGGGCCTCTCCCTTCCAGCAAATCTCTTTATTGGAACTCTTTCCAGGGAGGGGATGATATTTCGCTCACGCGAGGCATACACGCCATAAAATTTGGTGGAGTTGTAGAGCGGATGCAGGATAACGAGCTGACGTATGGGACCGCCAACGGTGTTTTTCGTTTTGATTCACTATCGAATTTTTTAACCAATCATCCGCTGGTCTTTCAAGGAATGCGCACTCGCTTTGTGCCTGATGTCGGCTTGCGCGAGACCCTTGTCGGCGGCTATGCACAGGAT
>DATGIY010000670.1:0-7720 GCA_035295475.1 Terriglobales bacterium | reverse complement strand
CGTGATCTACCGCCGCGACATGCGTGAGCTCCTGGCCTGGTACGGTATTGATCTCAATGAGGCTGCCGCCGACTTGCATGCGATAGATCTGCGTCGATCGCATCGCGCAGAGATCCTGTTGGGGGCCAGCGCCGTGCGGGTGCCGGTTCGATTAGATCCCGCCTTTGACCCCAAACGCAGCGTCAACCTGGGCCGCATGATCGAGCAGTGGGGCCTGGTACCGATGGCTTATCTCGCACAATTCGCCAGCCGCAACTACACCTACGGGTACGTCGGTACGGAAGACTTCACCATGTATCCCATTCTCCTGCCGGGCTCTTTCGTACAGGTGGATGAGGCACGTAATAAGGTTGCTAGCGGGATGTGGCGGTCGGAATTTGAGCGGCCGATTTATTTCGTGGAGACCCGCCAGGGCCATACCTGCTGTTGGTGTAGCCTGAAAGGCGATCAGCTTACCTTGCACCCCCACCCTCTTTCTCCGCAACCGGTGCGCGTCCTGCGCCACCCCCAGGAAGCGGAAGTGATTGGGCAGGTTGTGGGTGTGGCTATGAGGCTTGCGGACTGGTACGACTCTGAGAACGGGCCAGAGCCGAAAGCGCGAGCAGCACTGAATTGAGGTGGAGGGAAGGGCCGCGTCCCGTGCCTTCGGGAGAGAGGACGGGAAGGCGTTGCGAAAGATACTCCAGGTAATCCCGCAAGCCCAGCTCGCAGGCTGATGGACATTGTGCCGCATCCTGCAACAAGTGCGCCAGCGGCGTGCTCAAGATCCGGGACAAAAGCAGGCGATGAGCTTCCAAGGCGGCTTCATGAGCCGCATTCTCGCCATGCACCCGGGCTAACCCCCAGTGGGTGTACGCGCCATTTTCTTGGCGCAGGCCGGCAACGTAGTCGAGCTTGGACAACAACCCATCAACCGCGGCCAGGCTGTTTAGCACAAAATCGTCAAATGGGGAGTGAAAAGTCATTTTTGTTCCAGTTTCCGTAATCTGAACTGGAATTCTATTTTCCTTGCCTATGCGATCCGGACAGCACATTATCATGGACAGAATAGAAGCGAAAGAGGACTTTCAGAACGCGGCAAGACTGGCTTAGTGGAACCGGAGCCCCCAAGAGCCAACAGTCAGGCGAGTTCAGGTGTAGGCGTTGGAATGGTTATCACTCTTGTCTTGTTACTGTTAGTGGCAGGCGCTCTCTTGCTATTGGCTCGGGCAGCGCGGGGCCAGAGTGTAGCGGTTGTAACCAGCCTGCGGGACCTGGAAGGGCAAACCACCGCCATTGATGTTGCCGCCTTCCGCAATCTTGTCTCTCCGGACGAAGAAAAGTTTTTGCGCCGGCACCTGCCAGGGGGGGAATTCAGGTATCTTCAGCGCCAGCGGATGCGGGCGGCCGTGGCTTATATCCACAGCGCTTTGAGCAATGCCGCTATCCTGCTGCGACTGGGAGAGGCGGCTCAACGCAGCCAGGATCAGCACCTGGCGGTGGCCGGCCGGAAACTGGTGGAGACGGCGATTCGGCTTCGCCTTTATGCTTTCTTCGCTCTGCTTAAACTCTATGTCAATATCGCATTTCCCGATCTGCACTTGTCCCCAGTGGCGGTGGTTGACCGTTACGAACGGTTGACCGAAGCCATGGCAGGGTTTACTCGCTTGCAGCAACCGGGGCTGGTTTCCCGTATATCTCTGAGTCTGTAGGCCCCCACCCCAGCTGGGCAACCCACACAATTTCTGGCAAAGGGTAAAAACCGGAAAGGCTAAAGGCGCGGCGCGCTTTAGAAGGCAAACCGCGTATTTATCTGTTCAAGCCCGGTGATAGCCGCGAGGGGCTGATCCAGAGCCAGAGTCGGAAGCGGGCTCATCCTGAGAGATGGCGCGTGCCATGGGGCGAGGCTGGTTATCCAGGGCGGGCAGGTATTCGTAGTGATCCACCACGATGGCTACTGCAAACTTGCCGCCTGGGCCCGGACCCTCGACCCGCAATGCTTTACCACGTCCCCGGACCCGCATGCTTTCGGTGAGGGTTATCTCGGGGGGCAGCACCAGCGTAAGCTCGAGGCCGGAAGATTCCATCACCTTCATATCGGTGAAGACCAGTGCGCCACGGGCGCTCACATCCTGGGTGACACCGCGTGCTTCTTTCTCGCCTGGAAGATGAATGGTCACCGGGAGTTGAAAGGAAAAGCGCTGCGCCGCGCGACGTTCTAGATGGATTGGGGCTGAACTCATCGGCGATCCCCTAACTGGCTCGGCACCGGCCCGGCCCATGTGCGGCACCAGCTTACCTTCATCTCCCGCAGAAGGAAAGCGGCAAATTACAGACCCGCTGACCGGTACCAGAAGCCATTTTGGCAGACAAAGGACCTGGCGCTGGCGTACAGATTCTTCGGGTGCTGCTCACCAGATGAGCACTCGCGCATCTGGTGCCAGGTAAAGCTTTTCCCCTGGTTTCACGTTGAACGCGGGATACCAGGCAGCGATGTTGCGTACCGTATCGGCGCGATATTCGGCGGGTGCGTGCGGGTCCGTCAGAACCTGCTGCCTGAGCGCCGCAGGCCGCACTTTCAAGGCCCAAGCCTGCCCAAAAGCGATGAAAAACTGCTGATCGCCGGAGAAGCCCTCCTGGGCAGGGGCCGGCTTGTCCCCGAGAGAGGCATGATAGCCATCGTAAGCCGCAGAGATTCCGGCCACATCGGCGATATTTTCTGCTAGCGTTTGCTGCCCGTTGACATGCAGATCGGGGAAGGGCTGGTAGGCGTCATACTGCCGGGCCAATTGTGCAGTCGCCTTTTGAAAGTGCTCCAGATCAGCGGGTGTCCACCAGTTGCGCAGGCGCCCCTTGGAGTCGAAGGTGCTGCCTTCCGTGTCGAAGGTGTGACTGATCTCATGGCCGATCACAGCTCCAATGGCGCCGTAGTTGACTGCCGCTGGAGCTTTGGGATCGAAGAATGGCGGCTGCAGGATAGCAGCCGGAAAGTTGAGCGCGTTCTGCAGCGGCAGATTTACCGCGTTCACGGTTTGCGGTGTCATCGACCACTCGTGGCGATTAACCGGGCCGCCGAGGCGATCTACGTCGTGGTGGTATTTGAAAAGGCTGGCTCGCCACACGTTGCCAAAGATGTCGTCCGGCTTAACTTCGTATTTGGAATAGTCGCGCCAGGTCTCAGGATAGCCGACTCCCACATATAGAGTGCCGAGCTTAGCTTTGGCTTCCGCCTTGGTGGCTGGGGCGATCCAGGTGAGGGCATCAATGCGCTTGCGGAAAGCGGCAATCAGGTTGGCCACCATGGACTGCGCCTCGGCTTTCGCCTGGGGCGAGAAGTAGCGTTTGGCATAGATCTGGCCCACCGCATCCCCCAGAAGCGCACTGGTAAGCATCACCCCACGCTGCCAGCGGGGACGTTGTTGCGTGGCGCCGGTCAGGGCGGTACCGAATAGGGCAAAGTGCTCGTCGGCCAGCGCCTTGGGGAGGACAGCAGCATACTGTTCGACGAGGTGATAGGCCAGCCAATCCTTCCAGGTGTCGAGCGGAACGGAAGCCACCAGCGCGGATTCACCGGTGAAAGCTGACGGCTGCCAAACAATGAATTTCTTCTGATGTGTAAGGCCGGCGCCGGCAAAGTACTCCGCCCAGTCCAGGCCTGGCGCCTTGGCGCTGAAATCCGCCTGGCTCCAGGGGTTGTTGGCCTTGTGGATATCCTGATTTTCGGCGAGGCTCAGGTGTTTTTCCGCGATGGCATGTTCCAAGTCCACAACGCGGCTGGCACGGGCAGCGCTGTCGTTGAAGCCGGCAAGCCGCAGCATGGTGGCGACGTGAGTCTGGTACTGGGCGCGCAGCTGGCGCATGTGTTCGTTGTCCGCCAGGTAGTATTCGCGGTCAGGAAGGGTCAGGCCGCCTTGCAGCAGGTAGGGAGTGTAGTGGTCGGGGTCCTCGAAACCGGGAGCCGTCCAGATTCCGAATAAGTTAGAGGTGTGGAAGTTGGTATTGTTCAAAGGGTCTACGTCGGCGCGCAGACTTTCTCCCAGGACCCGGGCCAGTTGGTGTTTGTCCTTGATGGCGGCGACGGCCTGAAGATGCGGTTGCAGCGGCTCCAGGCGTCTCTTTTCTATGCCCGCTTCATCCATGTAGGACTTGTACAGATCGGCAATTTTGCGGGAGTTGGAACCGGCGGGTGGATTGGATTTGGCCTCGTCCTCAATCAGGGCCACGGTGCGCTTATTGGCCAAATCAGAGAGCATGGTGAAAACCCCGACGGCGGCGCGGTCGGGAGGAATCTCCGTGCGTTTGAGCCAGCCGCCATTGGTGTAGCCGTAGAAATCGTCACCCGGCTTGACACTACGATCAAGGTACGCGACGGAAATGCCGGGAGCCGTCTGCTGGGGAACATCCTGCGCAAACCCGGCCAGAAATGAGAGCAGGAAGCTAACTAAGAAGACGGCGCGAACAGGTTTCGTAATTTTCATAAAACTCCGGTCACCAGCGGATGAAGCAAACACCAAGTTTAGCAGCCTACGCCAATGGGCTGTCTTGGAGCTACCGATTCACAGGTCTCCAACGAAAAACGAGATAGCGCCATCGAACCCCGGAGTGGTTTCCAGCGAGTCGGGCCGGGTATCTCAATTGATGCCGGGGATTCGCGGCGCGCCGTTCACATTTACCATAGGGCAGGGCCGAAACACTGATGCCGTTATCCGAGAATTCCGGCGCATCTGACCCCTCCGGAGAGGAGGTCGCTACTCCTCAGCCGCCTTCACGACTGGCCCTGGCGATGCGGTCGTTGCGGCATCGCAATTTCCGGCTGTTTTTTGGCGGGCAGTTGATTTCCCTCATCGGTACCTGGATGCAGAATATCGCCCAGGCCTGGCTGGTTTACCGGCTGACCGGGTCATCACTGCTGCTGGGGACGGTGGGATTCGCCTCGCAAATCCCGGTCTTCATACTGGCGCCCATCGGAGGAACCGTAGCCGATCGCCACAACCGTCACCGCATTGTCATCGGCACCCAGACAGCTTCCATGATCCTGGCCTTCATTCTGGCGGCCTTGACCCTGGGCCAGGTAGTGCGGGTGTGGCACATCATGGTGCTGGCGGCGCTGCTGGGCGTGGTCAATGCCTTCGATATTCCCGCGAGGCAGGCGTTCATCGTGGAGATGGTGGGCAGGGATGATCTGATGAATGCCATTGCCCTGAACTCCTCGATGTTCAACGGGGCACGCATCATCGGCCCGGCCATTGCTGGAATCCTGGTAGCCAGCATCGGGGAAGGCTGGTGCTTCTTCGCCAATGCCGTCAGCTATATCGCCGTGATTGTGGGCCTGCTTCTCATGCATGTGGAGCGCGTGAGCCGGCTGCGCGATAGCACGCCTCTGGAGCACATCATTGAAGGTTTTCAGTACGTTCGCCGCACCCTACCCATCCGTGATCTGCTGCTTCTGCTGGGCCTGATCAGCCTGGTGGGCATGCCCTACTCCGTGCTCATGCCAATTTTTGCCGACAAAATTCTGCACAGTGGCGCACGCGGCCTGGGCATCCTGATGGGCGCCACCGGCGTAGGCGCGCTGATGGGAGCGCTGATGCTGGCTGCCAAGTCCGGCGTGCGGGGGCTGGGGCGCTGGGTGGCGGTGTCCGCGGCAGCTTTCGGGATCACCTTGATTCTGTTCTCCTGGTCCCATCTGTTGTGGCTTTCCACTTTCCTGCTGGTGCCGGTGGGTATGGCCATGATGGTGGAAATGGCGGCTTCCAACACGCTAATCCAGGCCATGGTGCCGGACGAGCTGCGTGGGCGGGTGATGGCCGTTTATTCGATGATGTTCATGGGCATGGCGCCACTTGGGGCGCTGTTTGCTGGAGTTCTGGCAGACCGTTTGGGCTCACCACTGACCGTGAGCATCGGGGCGGTGGCATGCCTGGCGGGAGCCGCCGTGTTCTGGCGGCGATTACCGGCCCTGCGGGTGGAAGCGCGGCAGCTGATCATCGCCCAGGCTGCGGGCGGCGGAGAACCGGCGGAACAAGCCACCGCAAGGAGCATCTCTTAACGGGATCTGCTTACTGAATTCGTAATTCAGTAATTTGTAATTGGTAATTTGAAAAACCGCGTGGTCTGGACAAGATCAAAGAGATGTCACAGAGCCTCGGGAGTCGTCGTTCGTCGATCCGCAGGAACTATTTTGTCCACATAGGCAGTAATCTATGATCCCGTTGATTACGGGCGCGGGCATTTCCAAGTGTACTGGCTTTGTTTCGGCGTAGCTCCCGTCGAGACGGCTTGCTGGCCTTCTGATGTTTGCTCATCGGCAGGGCCTGGGTTCTGGAAATTACAAATTACAAATTGCTAAATTACAAATCCCTACACGCCGTCGAAGTACTTGGCGGCGTGCTCGTGTTCGTGATCACCGTTTTCGGCGACCAGCGGCACGGCGGCGGTGCCATAGTCGAAGCCGCGGTCGAAGGCACGCAGGTTGAGGTCGCGGAAACTGGCGGGCACGGAGTCGGCAATCGCCTTGCGCAGGGAATCGGGATCGAGCAGTCCGGCTACCGCGCCGAAGAATCCGACCATCACCGAATTCAGCACCATGCGCTTGCCCAGTTCCTCCGCCAGGCGGGTGGCGGGCACACTGAACAAACGGGTGCCTTCGGGAAGCTCGGAAACGCGCACCAGATCCTGCTCGATGATGAGCAGCCCGTTGTCCTTCAGCTCTGGTGAAAAGCGCGTATACGCCTCCTGCGACATGACCACCAGAATGTCCGGCCGGGTGACGTAGGGATAAAGGATGGGCTGGTCGGACAGGATTACCTGCGCGCTGCAGGCACCACCGCGCGCTTCCGGCCCAAAGCTCTGGGTCATGGTGGCATAACCGCCCTGAAAGATGCAGGCGGCTTTGCCGATGACGATGGCGGAAAGAATCACGCCCTGACCGCCGAAGCCGGCAAGGCGAATTTCGGTTAGCTGCATACCAGTTCCTCGCACTCCACGTAGCGTTCGCCCAAGCTCTCCGCCAGGCGATGGCGCATGAGCTCGCGGTAATCGGGCCGGTCGCGGTCCACGAACTTGCCCACCACGATTTCCCCTTGCATGCTGAGACCCACTTCGCTGGTGGGCGCGCCATTGCGCACCTTGCTCTTTTCCTTGTAGTACTTCATGGTTTCCAGACCATCACCCAGCTTGTTGCGGCGCTGGTAGAGCGTGGGGCAGGGGGATAGCACTTCGATGAAGCAGAATCCTTTCTTGGCGAAAGCCTCCTGCATAGAACGGGCCAACTGCCGGACGTGGTAGGTGGTCCAGCGCGCCACATAGACAGCGCCCGCCGCTTCCACCAGGTGCGGCAAATTGAACGATGGCTCATAGCTGCCATAAGGAGCCGTGGACGTCACCGCGTCGGCAGGCGTAGTGGGCGCGGTTTGGCCGCCGGTCATGGCGTAGATCAGGTTGTTGACGCAGATGACTTTGAGATCGATGTTGCGCCGGGCGGCATGAATCAGGTGATTGCCGCCGATCGCCGACAGGTCGCCATCCCCCGAATACACGATTACGTTGAGCTTGGGGTTTGCCAGCTTCAGGCCGGTGGCGAAGGGAATGGCTCGGCCGTGGGTGGTGTGGAACGAATCCAGCTTCACGTAGCCGGCCACGCGCCCGGTACAACCGATGCCGGAAACAATGGTGACGTGCTCCAGATCCACCCTGGAATCGATCAAAGCGCGGGTGAAGCAATTTACTGTCGTGCCAATGC
>DATGIY010000669.1:0-4320 GCA_035295475.1 Terriglobales bacterium | reverse complement strand
ATCTGCTCGGAGGTGGTGTTCTGCGCCTCATCCAGAATCACAAAGGAATCGTTCAGGGTGCGTCCCCGCATAAAAGCGATGGGCGCAATTTCAATTACATTCTTCTCCAGGAAGCGGTCCACTTTCTCCGGATCGAGCATGTCGTAGAGAGCGTCATAAAGCGGGCGCAGGTAAGGATCCACCTTCTCCTGCAGCGTTCCCGGAAGGAAACCCAGGCGCTCCCCGGCTTCCACCGCGGGTCGAGCCAGAATGATGCGATTCACGCGCTTGGCCAGCAGAGCCGAAATGGCCATGGCTACCGCAAGGTAGGTCTTGCCCGTGCCAGCCGGGCCAATACCGAAGACCATGTCGTATTTTTCAATGGCCTCCAGATAACGCCGCTGGTTTATGCTCTTGGGCTGCACCGATCGCCGACCGAAGGAGCGCTGTTTGCCCGCCTCCGCCAACCCGCGTAGCGTGGCCGCAGGATCGGTAATCACAATGCGCAGCATGCTGCCCAGATCGCCGTTATTAAAGACGAATCCCGCGCGCTGCAACTGGTCGTAATCAGAGAAAACCTGCTCCGCACGGGCCACGTCGCGGGCCGCTCCCTCGATTTCCACCCAATCCGCCTTCAGATCGATGGTGACGTTCAGACCGTCTTCCAGCAGGTGCAGATTCTCGTCGCGAGTGCCGAACAGCGTGCCGATATTGGAGCTTATTTCGATGTTTTTCTTCATTTACTGTCGGGTCTTAGCCTCCAGACGCGCGTCAGCGCGCGATTGCCCATCAGATTGGCGGTCGATTGATGTACGGGACCACATGCCCCCAGAGCGGGACGGCATGCTTCGCAAGTGACTGACGCAAAGGAATTTCTGCATGAAGAAGAGATAGGCCGGAATGCTCGCCACCAAGCGCAAGCAACTACCATTGGCTGTAGGGTACCCCCCTACCGGACCGGAGTCAACGGCTATGAGCGCCTGCCGCACGCTCCCTCTTCACTCCATTGGATGACGGCAAAGGGGCGGAAGATACGCCTCGCGTCCCGTTCTTAACTGCCTTGTGATCAAGGAGAAAGCCCGAGTGCCGCTACACTGGTTTGACCGTTTCGCCGGCCCTCCCGTAGAATCAAAGAGTTGTAATCAGCCCACTAGTTCTCTGAGGTAGACCTGCAAACATGGCTAATCACTTTTCGGCGCTGAAGCGCGCCCGCCAGACTGAGAAACGCACCGCCCGCAACCGGGCCAGCCGCTCGCAATTGCGCTCCGTTTTGCGCAAAATGCGGGAAACCATTGCCGGTGGCAATCGCGAGCAGGCCGAAGAATATTATCGTCAGACCGTGTCCGTACTCGATAAGGCCATCCAGAAGGGCGCCCTGCACGAGAATACCGCCTCCCGCTATAAGTCGCGCCTGAGCGCCCGCGTGCGTGCGCTGGCAGCCGCGAAATAGCCAAGCCAGCCGCTTTAGCGAGTTCTCATCTTTCAATGTGAAGGCGAGCCTTTTGGGGCTCGCCTTTTGCTGTCAGGTCGCTTTGGGGTGGTCTGACCCAATCGGCGGCTGACTACCGAGTACCCCTATTGCCCCGAACTCGGCTTTTGCTGATATGGCGCCTGCAGATACTTGCGCGCTTCCTCCAGCGCACCCTGGGTGTTGTCGTTGGTCTGCAAAGCCTGCCGGTATTCGTTGGTCGCTCGCTCCCGCTGGCCCGTTAAATCGAAGATCTTTCCCAACTGGATGTGACTCCACACCTCGGTCCACTTTGGGTCTAGGTCCCCTGCTTCTGCTTCCCGATATTCGTTAGCAGCCGCCTGATAGTTGTGCTGCAGGAAAAACACTTCCGCGATGCGGTAGTGCGCCAGCGAACTGTTCTTATTAAATTCCAGGGCCTTCTGGAACTCCGTCAATGCCTGCGCCAGATCGCCCTGCTTGACCAGGCCCTGTCCGCGTAGAATCGCGGTGCGAACCTTGATGTCGGAGGCGTTCTTCAGCACCCAATCATTGGGATCGATCACGATGCGCCGCGGCCGCCCGTAGGTATCCACCGTGTAGGGCGAATCTGTCCCTACCACCTCGATGCGCTTGTCCTCGGTCTTACCGTCGGTTTCGACTTTCAATTCCACTGGCATGCGAAACAGGTCCAGATCCTGGGTGATCTCGCCCACGATGCGGAAACCTTTTCCGTTGCCCAGCCGGTAAACCGTGTACTTGTTCTTGAAGTCAGGGGCGCCCGTCGAATTGAGCCACTGGGTAAAGAACCAGGTTAGCTGCTGGCCATAGTGCTGCTGCGCGATGTTCTGAAAGTCATTCACGCTGGCGGACTTTCCCGCAAACTGGATGGCAAACCCCCGCATGGTGTTGTCGAACTTGTCATCTCCCATCACCCAACGCAGCATATTGAGGATTTCCGCCCCTTTATCTGTGGTGAGCGACTGGAATTCGGGCGAAAATGGATCCATCTTGCCCACGCTGGCCAGGGGCACGGTATCGTAGGCCAGCGCGCCCACGCTGATGTCCTTCATGAAATCCTGAAAAGCGGCTTCGCCCGCGGCTTCTTCCACGTAACGTGCCTCGGAATAGCGCGCGAAACCGTCATTCAGCCACCAGTCATTCATCGTGGCCGGGCTTACGGAAACTCCCCACCATTGATGGGCGATGGTATCGGCCAGCAAGCGATAGTTGACTTTATTTCCGATATTGCCCGCGGACAGCGCCGCAATCTCCGCTGCCCAGGCCGTGGGGACCCCGGCATCATCCGGGATTTCCACCACCTTCAGATTCGTAGAAGGCGGCTGCCCGTAAAGCGAGGAGAAGTACTGGAATTCCTTGGCCGCGGTCTCGCCGTATTGCGGCGCGATGTTTTTATGCACCGGCTGAAAATACACATGAACCTTGAGTCCGCCCGCGGTGTAGACGCTGTCTCCAAACTGCCCGGCAATGATGGTTCCAGGAAAGCTGGGCTTGTCCCATACCAAGGTGAAGGTATGCACCGGTCCGCTGGCGGCCGGTTCGCTCTTCCCCACAGGAGCGGGCAAACGCTCGCGTTCGCCGCGGCGGCGACGGGCCGGAGCCGTCTTCTTCGCCGGCTCTTCGACAGTTGGCGCGCCGCTGGCTACCGTGCTGGCTCCGCTGCCAATCACCGTCATGAAGACGGGCACGGTGATATGCATGGTGGCGGTAAAGCGGTTGGTGCCGTAGCCGCTGACCGGAAACCAGCGTCCTGGATACAGTAGATAGGAGGTTTCCGGGCCCACATACGCCAGTTTCAGGCCCTGTACGGGGCTGTCGTCCCCCGACTCCAGGGTCCCGGCGTAATCGATGGTTAAGGTCGTGGAGGAACCCTTGGTCAGCCCATTGGGCAGAGCAATGCGGATGGTGGAGTCCTGGGTTACGCGCTCAACCGAAAGCGTGTTTCCATTGGCGTCAACTACGCGAGTGGGCCGCAAGTCGTTATGTAATTCGAAAACCGCCACGCTCAGGTCTTCCAGAGCGGTGAACTTGACCTGGACGTGTGCCACTAGCTGGTGTTTGGCCGGAATCAACTCGGCGTCAATGTCGTAATGATCTACTTGCAAACGCGGTTTCTCGGCCGCGCTGGCCGGGGCCACAGCTAGCAGGCTGAACAGCGCAACCAGGCACAGCAATACCCGGGAACCGCTTCTTGCCGGTACTAAGTGCATTTTGTCTCCCGGAGAGCTATGAATTTTCGATGTAAGTTGCGGCAAAAAAGATGCGAATATCGTGCTAGTTTGCCGATTTTTCCGACCTTTACCCCGGTGGCTACGGTACCGGGGTTCAGCTCATCCGCTCCGTTCTTCTAGCATAACGCAGCCAGCACCGCTTGGGCAGCACGCTCGGCAGCCGCGGGCCCGGCGCGACCGCTAGCTCCCAGCCGTTCGCGAACCCGTGCCAGGCCGTCCAGCATTTTGGCTCGCTGGGGAGTATCCGCCAGCAACGGCTGCAATCGCCCCACTACGTTGTCCACCGTGAAGTCGGACTGCACCAATTCAGGAACGACTTCCTCCCCCGCAATCAGGTTCACCATGGCAAAGTGGCGCAGCTTGACCAGGGGGCGCCCGAGGACAAAGCTCAGGCGCGAAACGCGGTAGACCATGACGAAAGGAGTTCCCATCATGGCCGCCTCTACCGTGGCCGTTCCGCTGGCCACGACGGCGGCACGCGCGTGTACCAGCGCCGTTCGCGCATCGCGCAGCAGGTGAACGTTTTCTTTCCCCCCTGTCAGGCGGCCCAGGAAATCCCTTTCTAACGTGGGGGCAACCGGCAGCAGGAACTCGTAGTCGGCGCCCAGGCGCGCGGCAGCCGCCAGCATAATGGGTAAATTC
>DATGIY010000668.1:0-5436 GCA_035295475.1 Terriglobales bacterium | reverse complement strand
TCAGTAGTCAGAAGTCAGCAAAAGCAGTCAGCGCTCAGCATTCAGCCGGCAACGGAATCTGACCAGGCTGTACGCGTGGAAAATTGCGTGGCTGATTGCGTCGGCTTGCGCTGAAAGCGCGCGTGGACAACTTCCGCTTTCACCGGCAATCCCCGCAGGAGCCGCGCGTGCGGCGGCCCATCATTCTCCCCATCTTTTATGGCAGCGAACTTGACGCCGGCATGCTCCTGCCCGAAGTTCGGCGCCTCCCTGGCTGCATGCTGAGCGCTGAATGCTGAATGCTGATTTCCGACCGCTGACTGCTGCATCCTCAGCACCAGTGAAGCGCAGGTTTTAGCGTAGGGTTCCTGTTCTACGACCAGCAGCACGGTGGGCGTGTTTTCCACGGCGCGGCGAAAGCGGAACCAGGAAGCCAGCGGGATGCGCCGGGCAAAACGCGGCGGCACGTCCGCCAGATCCACCACCACCAGACCAAAGCCGCCGCTGTGCAGCAGCAGGTCGGTGGCCTTGAGGACTTGTTCCAGACGGCGCTCCCAGCCAGAGGATTGACGATTGGTGATTGACGATTGACGAGTGGATCCGCGTTGATCGGCGTTCATCGGCGGTGAAGAAATTGGTTTTTTGGCCTGCAGTCGGCAATCGGCAATCGTTAAATCGTCAATTGCTTCTGTGTCTCCGTGCCTCTGGGGTGAATACGCGCCGCAACGAATCCAGAGCAGGCGGCGCAGATCCATGCCGGCAGCGGCGGCGGATTCAGGATGGAAGCTGTCGCCGGCATCCACCAGGGCGCAGACTTCCTGGCGGCGGGTGGCTTCGGCCAGGGCAGCCAGAATCAGGCTGGTTCGGCCAGAGGAGGCTGGACCAAAAATTTCGCTCAGGGCGCCGCGAGGCAAACCGCCGGTGAGGGCGTCGATCTCGGCGATGCCGCTGGCCACAGTAGCGGGCGCGGGCCTCACCTCCAGGCGGGAACCGGGCACCACCCCGCGAGGGAGTTCCAACAAGCGGCTATGGCCAGGTTCCAGTAACGGCTTTTCCAGGGAAAAAGGCGAGCCGGAAGCCGGAAATGGGGCGCGAACGGCGGCGGAAGACATAAGGACCTCGGAATGAAGGCTGGGGAGTGGCGATCCAGCTACTTTCGCTTTTTATTCGCCTAGTAAGATTGTGCGCCGAGGAGGAGAGGTTGTCAAGGAAGGCCGTTGGTAGTTAGCTCTCGGTGCTTGTAATCTGAATAGGCAGCCAAGATTACCAGGCCAACGAGCGATGACTGCCGACCCACGACCGAGCACCGAACTGCGTCCCACCGAACGTTTTTCCAACCGTGTAGAAGATTACGTCCGCTACCGTCCTGGCTATCCGCCCGAACTGCTGGAATGCCTGCGGCGCTCCTGCGGGCTGACCCCGCAATGGATCATTGCCGACATCGGCTCCGGCACCGGCTTGCTGACAAAAATCTTTCTGCAGAACGGCAACCGCGTATTCGGCGTCGAGCCTAATGCCGAGATGCGCACCGCCGGCGAAGAGCTATTGCGCGCATTCGATCGGTTCGTCAGCCAGGAGGGTCGCGCCGAAGCCACCGGCCTGGAAACGGGCAGCGTTGATTTAATAGCCGCGGGGCAGGCGTTTCACTGGTTCGACCGGCCGCGGGCGCGGCCGGAATTTGAACGCATTCTGAAGCCTAGCGGCTGGGTGGCGTTGATCTGGAACGAACGTCTGACCTCCACTCCATTTCTGGCCGATTACGAACAACTGCTGCACCGCTATTCGCGCGAATACTCCAAGGTGGATCACCGTAATGTGGACGAGTCGGTGCTGGCGGAATTTTTCCATCCCGGCGGCTTCCGCCAGGAGGTATTTTTCATGCGCCAGCAGTTCGACTGGCAGGGGGTGCGCGGCCGCTGGCTCTCTTCTTCTTATGTGCCCGCCCCCGGACAGCCCGGTCATGACGAGATGGAACAGGAATTGCACACCTGCTTCCATCGTTATCAGCAGGACGGGCTGGTGGACTGGGAGTATAAGACCCGGCTGTACTATGGCAGGTTTGTGAAGTGAACGAAGTTTCCGGTTTCAAGTTTCGGGTTTCAAGCTTGTCCGCACTATTCCGCCAATGCAGGACGTGCTGCGTGGGCCCTTTCCTGCCGCTCAAGCAACCGACGTACCCTCCTCGGCCACAATGACAGCGTCGTCTTTGACAGACAGCGTCAGCAGCGGCCACCCTTTGCGCAGGACGTAATCCAACCAGGCGCCGGCTATCTGCGACGTAATAACAGCGGCCAACACCAGGGTCGTGTAGAACTTGGGGCTAATAATACCGGCGTCAAAGGCCACGCTGGCCAGCACGATGCCGGGTCCGCCACGGGCGTTGGTCGTTATGGCAAGGTTGAACAGGTCCAACCCTCGAAATCCTGCGAACCGGCCCGCCAGGGACACGGAAAGAATCTTAACCAGGCAGCTTCCAATGATGAAGGTTGCGATCATCCACAAGGACAGTCCGCGTACCAGGTCTAATTTCAAACCTACGATTGCGAAATACACGGGAATGAAGAAGGCGAACGCGACCTTGCCGATAGCCTCCAACGCGTCGGAAAAGAGCCGCCGTTTCCGGTGCACGACCGCGAACCCGGCGAGAAAGGCAGCGAATACCAGGCTGACGTCGAGGGCTCCCGCCACGGCACAGTACGCCAGCAGGACGGCAATGGCATAGCCGACCGGCGATTGTTGCGCCAGCACGTTAAAGCGTGCTTTGTTGAGCCGTTTGACGAGTCGGGGAACGATGGTTAATCCCAGAATGAAGAAGCCCATGGTCGCAATCAGGTGGTAGGACATCTGTCGCGGATTGAGCGCTGTTTTTCCCGCAAGCGCGGTCGCGACCGCCAGAGCCAACCACAGGACGATGTCCTCAAGCACGGCGACCCCGAGCACAAGCCGAGCGAATCGCGTGTGCAGAATCTTGAGGTCAGCGAAGATTTTGGAGACGACGGGAACGGAGGTCACCGCTACGCCAACCGCGAGAATGATAATCAGGGAAATACGGTTGCCGTTCGGCCCCGCCAGCGCCGGGCGAATCAGCCAGGGACCGAACACCAAGCCCAGCACGAATGGGATACCGGTGCCCACCACGCCGAGCCACCCCACTTCTTTGCGCTCATCGCGGCTGAATAGCTGCTGCGTCTCCGCACCTGATAGGAACATCAGCAACAGCAGGCCGAGCCAATAAACGAAGTCGAGGATGTTGCCCCGGTGCAGTGCGTTATCGACGTAGTGGGCGACAACCGGCCACATTCCCAGCAGGGCGGGCCCCAGGAAGATGCCCGCCAGGATTTCACCGATAACCTTTGGCTGACGAAGTCTTACGAACAGATAGCCCAACAACTGGGCGAGTCCCACGAGGGCGAAAAGGACAAAAATAATGGCAGTGAGGTCGGAGTTCGACACCTGATGTTCAGGCTCCCGCAGCTTGGGATGCAGACGTGCATAGCTGGTTTGCCCGGGAGCAGCTTCCGGCGTCTGCATCAGTTTGCGCGATCGGAAGGCGCAGGCCGGCAGCCAAAAACGAAATCTTGAAACCTGGGGAAGCTTGAAACCTGAGAAAGTCTGAAACCTGCGGGACGATCGAGAGCTGGGAAAAGCCTCGCCCTTGTTATAATCAAAGCGTCTCGCCCAGTGGCGCTATCGTCTAGGGGTTAGGACGGAAGATTCTCAATCTTCAAACCCGGGTTCGATTCCCGGTAGCGCTACCAAGTCACATTATTGCTAGCCGTCACTCCGTTACCTTGCGCTCAGGGGCTTTTGCTCGCCCCGGTAGTGCAGCAGAATCTGCCAGCGGCCGTCGCGCCAGATCCACACTGTGTTCAGCAGGCTTTGCACCTGGGACTGCTTGCCGTCGGCGCCGACCACCGTGGCCGCGGAATCGTAACTGATGGAATAGGCGTAGGGGCCCATGGTGACCACGCGAAAATTCTTCTGCGCATAGTGCAGGAGCTTGAGTGTGGGAATTTCTTTTAAGAGCGCCGCCTTGTTTTCCAAGCTGCCGTCTTTGTTTATGTCCACGAAGTCGTCGTCAATCAGAGACTTGATGGTGTCCATATCGTGCTTCTGGTCGGCGGCAAAGAGCTTCTTCTCGTTGGCGACGGCCTGATCGTAGGTGATCGCCGGGGGAGGGGGTACGGCCTTCGGCTGTGCCAACGCGGCGATCGTCATCAACACCCATGCCAGCAGCAATACGCAAAATTTCATTCCAATCTCCTCCGGCGGGGAAGATTAAGCTTCTGGCCGCGCCGGAGCAAGCTGGGAAAAACTCCCGCTCCTGCTGGAACTGGCGACCGCCTCAGGGTTAGTGCCGATCACGCTAAGACGTGAGCCAACTCACTGCCGCGGGGAGGCGCAATAACTAGAGTAGTTTCAGGCGCATACGCGAGCGCGGAGAACCTAACCAGAGCTGCCGTCGAGCTTGAGGAGCGGCCATGCTACTTGCCTACCACCTGGTCCGCCTGATTGAGCGCCATGCTGACGAACTGGCCAACAGCCTGTCGCAACAAGTGCAGGAATCGTCGCGCACGGCTGATTTTTGCCGCCATGTGCCGGCACCCGATCTGAAACTGCGAGTCTATGAGATTTATCGCGATCTGGGAGATTGGCTGCTGAGGCGGACCGAGCGCGAGATCGAAGTCCGCTATCGCGAGATCGGCATGCGCCGGGCGGCGCAAGGCGTACCCTTCAGTCAACTGGCTTACGCCATCATTCTGACTAAGGAAAATCTCTGGAGCTTTCTGGTCAAGAATGCGGGAGTGGACCGCACGATTGAAGTCTATGGCGAGCTGGAACTGCTGCAGCAGCTCGATTGTTTCTTTGATCGAGCGATCACCTACGCCGCGGCCGGCTACGAGCACAGCGAAACCGCCGGTTTCGCGCAGGCGAGCGATTAGCGACAGACGCCGCCTAAGTCCGGTCAAGAAGAGCGAAATCAAGGTCTCAAGTTGAGGAGACGGTTGCCAGGTATTGGTCTGCCTGCTGGACGCAAGTTATCAGAGGCTGGTCTGTGTCAATGCTCAGCTTGGGTTCCACGACCGGCTCAAAACGGCTCTTGACGTCAAAGTACAAATCCGCATCGCGGTTTTCCGCCACGTGCGCACCGCTATCCCGATCGCGTTGCAAGCGCAGGAGGGCGGTCCCTTCGCGGCAAACACATTCAATGATGGCCAGTGGAACCCCAAGCTTGCCAGCCACGGTGCGAACCTGTTCACGCTGGTAGCGTTGCGAGAATGGCCGGCCATCAAGAAAGATCCGCAAGTGCCGATCGCGCGACAAAAGATAAGCAGCCACCTGCAGCATGATCTGCTGGCAAAAATCATCCTGCGGCAGGGAATATTCGATGAGCGCCGGAGGGAATAAGGCGGCGCGCAATGCGTCCTTGTCGAGGACTATCCCGCCGCTGTGCTC
>DATGIY010000667.1:0-2672 GCA_035295475.1 Terriglobales bacterium | reverse complement strand
GGATCCTGGTGCAGCAGCGAGGTCAGGGCAAAATCACCGATGAAGCTGGAAACGTTGGCGTCCAGTTCCAGCGAGCCGAAGCACTTGCCGTAGCCTGCCCACCCCGGCCCGTAGCCGCAAAAACCATCCGTCGAGGAATGTTCCAGCGTGACCGCCTCAAAGGCTCCCGTGCCCAGACCCAGGGGATCGTAGGCCCCTTGCGCCCATTCCTGAAATTTTTCCTTCGTGGTCAGCGGCTTGAAGCCGTGCTGATAATCAACCTTGAAGGCCGGAACTACCCAGAAGATGTGGCCGGGCGAGCCCGTTTCGGCCGATGGGCTATGTTGCTTCGATTTCTGAGGCTGCGGGTTGGGCTGTTGCGATTGCATTGCAGACTCGCCGGGGGCCGGGAATATGCTCTGGTGCATGCTCGCGGGCAAGGGAGCGTCAGGCATTCGCGGTGCTGCTTGGGCATATGCGAACGAGGCGGAAACAAGCAGGATTAATGCTCCGCCTAGTAGCTTGATCCTGCCTCTCGCGCTTGCAGCGGCAAACCCAAAACCAACCGGCACGTGATCCACCCAGGTGATTGAGATAGGTGTCAGGTTGTTGGATGCTGCCTGTGGAATATGGATATAGGCCTGATTTCCAGGTTTGTTGCTTACTGGCGCGGCGGCGCTGACAAGCCTCGGACCAGCGACTGGAAGTCAGAAGGAGGCGGGCAGTCCAAGGAAAGGCTGTTTCCCGAGCGCGGATGCACAAATTCGAGATGCGCGGCGTGGAGTGCCACCCGGTCAATGCGCCGCTCCGATGCCTCCTCGGGACGATATTTTCGATCCCCGATCACCGGGTGCCCAAGGGCGGAAAATTGAACTCGGATCTGATTCTGCAGCCCGGTTATCAGCGTCACCCGCAGCAGCGAGGCGCCGCGCAGGCGCTGCTCGACCTCATAGCGAAGTTCCGCGCGAACCGCTTTCGGGTCCGCCTTCGTGCTCAGTTTTTGAAACATGCCTTGCCGGCGGAAGTAGTGAACCAGCGACCCTTCTTGTTCGGCCAGATAGCCGCGCACGGCCGCCAAGTACCGCCTTACCGGAGTATGAGCAAGAAATTGCTTCACCAGGACATTGCGGTCCGCCTCCGTTTTCGCAAAAAGCACAATCCCAGAGGTAAAGCGGTCAATGCGATGCACCACAAAAACTCGCTGCCCGCGAGATCGCATTGCCGCCGCCAGCACCGACCACGCCGAGGGCGCATCGCTGTCTTTTACCGGCACTGCCGCCAGTCCCGCCGGCTTATTGACCGCCACCACCGCCTCATCCTCATAAAGGATGGCAATCTCCCGCGGCCGGCGCGGGTTGCGACTCCGTCTTCCGCTACCACGGCCGCTCTGGCGCGGTTTTTTCATCGTGGCATGTATAGATTTACGCGCTGCGTGCCTGCACCCAAAGCTGCCGCCGGGTTCTACTGCAGATCGTTTTTATCCGGGTTGTAGAAGAAATTGAAGCGCAGGGCCAGGTAAGGTCCGTGAAATTCCTGGGGCAGCGGCTCGAAGGGATTGGAGGCCGTGATCCCGCCCCACGCGGCGCGGTCGAGCGAAACGTCGCCTGAGGGTCCCACCAGCCGCATTCCCGCCACGCTGCCGTTGGGCATGATGGCAAACTCAATCGAAACCTTCCCCTTCTTCAGCAGCGGCGGCCGCGCTATTTCGGGAATCAGGTTGTACCAGTTAATGCGCACCACGTGCACCACGCGGCTCAAGTACGGCCCGAAGTCCACACCCTGCGTATCGCTGAGAATCTCCAGGTTGCTCTTGATGCCCCCGTGCTGGCCGGTGCCGAGTCCATAATCCCCGCCTTCGCCTCCGCCAAAGGTGCCGCGGGTAGCCGCCGCTGCACGGGTGGCCTGCTGGATGGCAGCTCCGGCCGAAAGCGGCTGCTGAAACGGATTCGGCCCGCTCTTCCGCGCCTGTTGCGCGGGCAGTTGCAACTGCGACTGCTGCGGATTGGTGGGCGCCGGCGCCCCGCCGCTCGGCGGAGAAGGCGAAGGCTGCGCCTGTGCCATCTCTTGCGGCTGCGCCGGCACCGCCGGACTGGGACGCGCTGGCGCCACCGGCGCTCCCGGCGCGCCCGGACGCCGCATGTCGCGCAGCTCTTGCAGCGTGTTCTTGTCGATCACCGGATGGCGCGACTGCGCGATCCGGTTCTTGTCCGACAGAACATTGGTGTTGGGCTTGGCGATGCTCTTCTCCAAATCCGGCGGCATCTCCAGGAACGTAACCTGCTTGCTCCGCATCAGGTCTTCCGCCGAAAGCAGCGCCACACCCTTCTTGTATCCCGGCAGATACTTGGGCGCTACTACCACCAGAATGGCTACCAGCAAATGCGCCGTCACTGACATCCAGAAGGCTTCGCGCAGGCGCGAGCGGGCCAGGTCATCCTTGAGCTGGCTGACCATCACGTGGGTGAAGTCGATATCCACGCGAATGGGCTTGCGCGGCGCCGTGGGGACGGCCCCTGCTACCCCGGCGGGGGCGTAAGCCGTTTCCGGCTCGTCCGGCAGGAAGACTTTGGGGGTATCGATCAGCGCCGACCAGTGTGGCGCCCGCAGTACTTTTTCTGAGGCCACGTACGGATCCACCGGCTGCGAGGTCAGCTGCAGAGGCGGCAGTTTTTCCGGGCTGATGCGATCGCGCA
>DATGIY010000666.1:0-2227 GCA_035295475.1 Terriglobales bacterium | reverse complement strand
AGGAATCGGAACCTTGGTTGTAATTGCAATCTGGGCCTGGTGCTTCCCCGAATTGCGCAAAGCTGACCAGATCACGGGCGGGCAGGCAGCGCCGGAGGGAGTGGGTGCAGGCGAACTGTAGAAATTGGTAATTGAGTAATTTGTAATTTGTAATTTGTAATTTTTCGAACCAGCTCGGTTCGCAGTGGCCTTTCAATTACCAATTACAAATTACTAAACTACAAATCAGCCCAGCTTGTCGCCGGCATCGTGGATCGCCTCCGCCAGTTCCTGGAGGAAGGCGGCGGCTTGCGCGCCATCCACCACGCGGTGATCGCAGGAGAGGGTCAGCGTCATCATGGGGCGGATCTCGGCTAGGCCGTTGACCGCGACCACCCGGTCGGTGATCCGTCCCACCGCCAGAACTGCGGCTTGTGGCGGCGTAATGATGGCCTGAAAAGCGTCCACGCCATACATCCCCAGATTGCTGATGGTAAAGGTGGCGCCGGAAATATCCGCCGGATGCAGCCGGCCAGCTCGTGCCCGCTCCGCCTTTTCCCGCAATTGCGCGGAAATCTCCCCCAACTCGAGGCGGTCAGACTGGGGGACCACGACCGATACCACGCCGTCCTTCACGGCCACCGCCACCCCGACATTGATTTCCTGGTTCGTCCGCACTGAGGAACCGGTCCAACTGCCGTTCATGCGGGGATGCCGCGCGAGAACGCGGCTTACCAGCGCTACCAGCAGGTCCGTATGTGAGAGTTTGACCCCGCGCTGTTTCTCAACCGCCGATGCCAGGCGCGCGCGCACGCCGTTCAAGGCGCTTGCATCCACGTCACGGGTCACAAAAAAATGGGGCGCTGTGGTCCAGCTCTGGGTCGTGCGCTCCGCCATCAACCGCGCGACAGGGCTGAGTTCCTCGCCTCCGCTGGCAAGGCTAACCGGTTGGGCTTGCGCCGCGGCGAGGACATCTTCCGCCGTAATTGCTCCATCCGGACCCGTGCCTCGCAGCTTGCTGATGTCCACTCCGCGCTCCCGGGCCAGGCGGCGGGCTTTGGGAGAAATCTTTGCCTCTGCTGTAGGTGCGGGTCCCGGTTGTACTTGGGCGCTCGCGGTCGAAGCACGTGTTGTCTGTGTGATCGCCCGCGCCATCGCAGGCGCGCCCACCTCTTCCGCCGGCGGCTCCTCCCCCGGGGCTACCAGCCAGGCAATCGTCTGCCCCACCGGAATTACATCTCCCTCTTGCACCTTGATGCCGGCCAAAATGCCGTCGCCGGGCGCTTCCACTTCCATAACCGCCTTGTCGGTTTCCACTTCCAGCAAGGGCTCGCCCTTGGCAACGTTCTGACCTTCCTTCTTGAGCCAGGAAATGAGCTTGCCGGTCTCTTGGGCCATCTCCAGCGCGGGCATGACAACGCTTATAGGCATAAGAACCTTTTGTTTTCACTACAGAGACACAGAGGCACAGAGAAACAAAATCTTTGAATGAAGATTGATGAGTGACGATTAAAAATCCGCCGCCGAGACTAAGAAAATCGTCAATCGATAATCGTAAATTTCTCGGTGCCTCTGTGTCTCTGTGGTGACAAATGGGTTAATCGGTGCTGGTCAACTCCGGCACCTGTTCGGTTTTGGCGCTGGCCTCGATCATATCCAGCACTCGCTGGCTGGGCGCACGCTCATGTTCGCGCGTGGTGGGCAGCGGCCCCTTCACCGTGAAGTAGTGCGCCCCCGCCACCAGCAGTTCTTCCGCCGGGAAGCGCGTAATCACCTCGTGCCCGGTCGGCGTGACCACAATCTCTTCTTCGATTCGCGCCGCGCTCCAGCCATCGGTGGATGGCCAGAACGTCTCCAGGGCAAACACCATGCCCGGCTTGATTTCGTGGGGATGATCGAATGACACCAGGCGGCTGATCACCGGCCGTTCCCAAATCGCCAGGCCGACTCCATGCCCGTACTGCAAAGCGAAGCACGCCTCTTCGTTGGGGAAGCCGAACTCCTGCGCCTTCGGCCATACGGCGGCGATTTCCGCGGTCGTCCGCCCCGGGCGCACCAGCTCGATGGCGGCATCCAGGTACTCGCGGCAGCGCTTGTAGGCGTCTACCATGGCGTGCGAGGCATAGCCGATCGTGAAACACCGGTAGTAGCAGGTGCGGTAACCCATGTAGGAATGCAGAATGTCGTAATACACGGGATCGCCGGGCCGCAGGACGCGGTCGGAAAACACGTGCGGATGCGGGTTGCA
>DATGIY010000665.1:0-2260 GCA_035295475.1 Terriglobales bacterium | reverse complement strand
CAGCATCCGCACAATGTGTTTGCGGAGTTGGCGGCGTACTACACCATCCCTTTGAGCGATAAAATCAGCTGGGAACTTTATGGCGGGCCCTCGGCAGAGCCGGCCTTGGGACCGGTGACGTATATTCATCGCGCATCGGCGGCGGAGTTGCCCATGGCGCCGTTATCCCATCACCTCCAGGATTCGACACACACCAGTTTCGGAGTAATCACGACGGGATTCACGATTGACCGGCTCAAAGTGGAAGGCTCGCTTTTCAACGGCCACGAGCCGAACGAGGAGCGGTGGAGCATTCAACTCGGCGCTCTCACTTCGTGGTCCGGGCGAGCATGGGTAGCGCCGGGAAAGAATTGGGTGGCGCAATACAGTATCGGGAGGCTGGAACATCCTGAAGCGCTAGAGCCGGGCAACCAGTTAAGAGAAACGGCGTCGGTCGAGTACAACCGGCCGCTGGCAGCCGGTTACTGGGTCACAACGGCGGTCTGGGGACGAGTGCACAAATCGGTAACGGATCGCGTTCTGAACAGCTACCTGCTCGAGTCAACGATCAATTTTCACCAGCGAAATTATGGATTTACGCGGTTGGAACTTGTCGACAAGGATGAGTTATTTCCACAGGCCATGACCCAGCCGACGTACCGCATTGGAGCCTACACATTTGGCGGAGAGCGCGACCTGGTGCACAACAACGCATGGCAACTGGGACTTGGCGCAGATGTAACGTTGTATTCCAAGACATTTGTGCTGGATGCCGCGTATGGCGATTTTCCCGTATCGTTCCAGATTTTTCTGCGCGTGCGTCCGGGTGTGCGACATGGACCCCACTCGCATTGAGCCACGAAAATACGAGTATTACTTAAGGCATACAGCCTTAGAATGTTTCTGTTCAGCGCGGTTCGAGCGAGAATCGTCTCTATCGGAATCACCATGGACCGGGCTCTCAGGACCCTGCGGTTGGTGCAGTGGGCGATGCTGGCCAGCATCGTGCTCTATGTAGCAGTAGGGGAGATTGTGCGCCCCGCGGAACGCGGCATCAACCCATCGCTGAGCTACGTATTCACCACGCTGGGGGTCGCGATTGTCGGCATCATCTTTGTGGTGCGCCGAACTCTGGTGCTTCGCATCGGCTCCAGCCTGGCAGCTGAACCGGATGAACCCGTCAGTTTGAATCACTGGAAGACAGGCTACATCGCGACGTACGCCTTGTGCGAAGCCTTGGCCCTGCTGGGATTGGCCCAACGTTTTTTAGGCGGAGGCCTGCAGCAGAGCGTCCCTTACTACCTGGGCGGATTTATCCTGCTGGCGTTCTTCCGGCCGCAACAACCCCATTCAGAGCCCTCTGCTACTTGATGTGGCAGCTAGCCAGGCCGCGCTTCTCCAGATATTGCTGGTGATAGTCCTCGGCTGGGTAGAACGTGACGGCGGGAACGATCTGGGTGGCAATGGGCTTGGAATAGCGGTGAGCCTTTTCCAATGACTGCCTCGAGGCCTCCGCCTGAGCCTGCTGCTCCGGAGAATGGAAGAAGATTGCGGTGCGGTACTGCGTTCCCCAATCCGGTCCCTGGCGGTTCACCTGGGTGGGATCATGATTTTCCCAGAAAACGTTGAGGAGATCGGAATAGTTGATTTTGGCTGGATCGAATTCGACTTCAACGGCTTCAGCGTGTCCGGTGCGGTCGGTGCAGACTTCTTTATAGGTCGGATTTTCCGTGTGGCCGCCGATATAGCCAACCCGGGTTGAGACGACTCCGGGCAGCTGGCGGAAGGTGGCTTCGACGCCCCAGAAACATCCGGCTGCAAAGGTAGCTTTCTCCATGGTGCTACGCCCTTTCTATGCGGTTTTCGGCTTTTCGATTTCCATCCATTGGATGCTTAAGTGACTGGAAAGTAACAGGATTGTAAAACGTACTTTGGTGAATTGACGGGGGTCCGGAATCACGGTAGAGTCCGAAAAGTACCCTCTTTGGCAACATCACGCAAGAAATAAGGCATCTTTAGGGACGACTTTGTGGGCTTTCCAACCAGCCACTTCTATGCTTCGGCTAAATCTGTGCAGAAAACCGTTCTGACCATGGTGCTTGCGCTCGTCAGCGCGCAGGTGGCGCTGGCGGTTTCGGCCTTCACGCCGCAGATGCGCCTCGGCTACCGCACAGGGGATCAGTGGGAGCCGGCGATGGCGGCCGACACCCATGGACACGTCTACGTCCTTTATCCACAGTACGGGGCCGTGCCGGATTGTGCCAGCTGCACCGCGCCCTCG
>DATGIY010000664.1:0-2403 GCA_035295475.1 Terriglobales bacterium | reverse complement strand
GGTTGCGCCGCATGAGGTGGATGAACTGCCCCATGCCGATGGAAGCCGTATCGCCGTCGCCGCTCACGCCCAAAGCCAGCAGGTTGCGGTTGGCCAGCACCGCGCCCGTGGCGACGGAGGGCATGCGGCCGTGCACCGCGTTGAAGCTGTGGGAGCGGTTCATGAAATAGGCCGGGCTCTTGGAGGAGCAGCCGATGCCGCTGAGCTTGGCCACGCGCTCGGGCTGTACCCCCATCTCGTACATGGCCTCCAGAATACGTTCCGAGATGGCATTGTGGCCGCAGCCGGCGCACAGCGTGGTCTTGCCCCCCTTGTAATCCAGAACGCTCAGCCCAATGCGATTGGTCTTGGGCGCGGGTGTGGTTGTGCTCGCCATTTACTTGCCCTCCATCATCATGATCTCGTCGGTTACGGAACGCGCGTCCAGCGGCAGGCCGTGGATGTGCGCGATGCTGCGCAGGCGGGTGATTCTCTCCGGCGCCACATCCAGCTTGAGCAGCGAAAGCATTTGCGCGTCGCGGTTCTGATCCACGACGTACACGCGATCGTGCTTGTCGATGAACTCGTGCACCTCGCGGGTGAAGGGATAAGCCCGCACCCTGAGGTAGTCAAGTTCCAGGTTGTATTCGCTGCGCAGTTGATCGCGGTTCTCAGTTATGGCCCAATGCGAGGTCCCATAGGCGATGACGCCGATTTTCGACTTGCCAGTGTAAACCTCGGGGCGAGGCACATGGGAGCGCGCGGTCTCGAACTTGCGATTGATGCGCTCCATGTTGCGCTCGAAGTCGTCCGGCCGCTCGCTGTATTGCGACTTCTCGTTGTGGCCGCTGCCGCGCGCGAACCAGGCCGCCGCCGGATGCTCCGTTCCCGGCAGCGTGCGGTAAGGAATACCATCCCCGTCCACGTCCTTGTAGCGCTGGAACCCGCCCAGCCGCTCCAGGTCTTCCTTGCTCAGTACTTTTCCGCGCTGGATCGGCTTTTGCGGGTATTCGAACGGCTCCGACATCCAGTTGTTCATACCCAGGTCCAGGTCGGAAAGCACGAAGACCGGGGCCTGGAACTGTTCCGCCAGGTCAAAGGCCTCACCCGCAAAGCTGAAGCATTCGTGGGGAGAGGATGGTAACAGCAGGATGTGCTTGGTGTCGCCGTGAGAAAGAAAAGCGGTAGAGAGCACGTCGCCCTGCGAGGTGCGCGTCGGCAACCCCGTGGAAGGCCCCACGCGCTGGATGTCCCAGATCACCGCCGGAACTTCCACGTAATAGGCGAGACCGGCGAATTCCGCCATCAGGGAAATTCCCGGGCCCGCGGTGGCGGTCATGGCGCGCGCTCCCGCCCATCCCGCGCCGATTACCATGCCTATGGCGGCCAGTTCGTCTTCCGCCTGCACGATGGCAAAAGTGGCTTTGCCGTCCGGCCCCAAGCGATATTTCTTCATGTAATCGATAAGGGTCTCCACCAGCGACGACGAAGGCGTAATGGGATACCAGGTCACCACCGTGACGCCCGCGAACATGCAGCCCAGGGCTGACGCCGAGTTGCCGTCGATGATGATCTTGCCCCGGTTCTTGTCCATACGCTGAATGCGGTACGGATCCTGCTTGACCACGCTGGCCACCGCGTAGTCGTAGCCGGCGCGCGCCGCCGCCAAATTCAGTTCCGCCGCTTTGACCTTGCGGGCAAACTGCTTGCGCACGGCTTTCTCCACCTCGGCCATATCCAGGTCCAGCAGGCGCGCCACCACGCCCACGTACACCATGTTCTTGACCAGCTTGCGCAGCTTGGCCTCGGGGCAAACGGTGGCCACCAGTTTGTCGTAAGGAACGGAATAGAAAATCAGGTCCTGCCGCAGGCTGCGCAGGTTGAGCGGTTCGTCGTAGAGCACCGCCGCCCCCGGCGCCAGCGAGGTCACATCTTCATCGGCCGTTTCCGGGTTCATCGCCACCAGGAAATCAATTTCCTTCTTGCGGGCGATGTAGCCGTCCTTGTTGGCGCGGATCGTGTACCAGGTGGGAAGGCCGGCGATATTGGAGGGAAACAGGTTCTTGCCGGAAACGGGGACGCCCATCTGGAAAATGGTGCGCAACAGGACCGTGTTAGCCGATTGCGATCCCGAGCCGTTCACCGTCGCGACCTGGATGCTGAAGTCGTTCACGATGCGGCGCTGGTCTGTCCTGCCGGACGAGACCTCCTGCGTCATTACATCTGTGCTGCCCATGTGCTGAACCGTCCTTTATGGCGAAAGGGTAATAAAGTTTTGTAAGGAGTAGGAAACCCTTCATTATACGTGACAGGCGGCCCGGTTGCGATGAAGGCGCGCCTATTCCGCTGTGCCGAAGAACTGGGCCATCTTGCGGAACTTAGTATATCGTGATGCGAGGAGTTCCTGAAGAGACATTTTCTGCA
>DATGIY010000663.1:0-8022 GCA_035295475.1 Terriglobales bacterium | reverse complement strand
ATCCACTCCGCTCGATGCACCGCCAGAAGCAGGACGAAGAATACAGCCAATACCTGCGAAGTGGTGTTGGCCTTGCCGAAGATGCTGGGCCGGAAATCGCGCAGGCTGGTGGTGACGTACAGAACCGCGCTCACCACCAGGATGGAGATGTCCCGCCCAAAAACCACGACCGTGAATTTCCAGGGGATGCGGTGGAGCACGGAAAGAACCAGAAACATTGTGCTGAGCAGCATCTTGTCGGCTACGGGATCGAGATACTGCCCCAGTGTGGTCTGCTGATGCAGACGCCGGGCCAGTTGGCCATCAAAGAAGTCGCTGATGCCCGCCGCAACGAAAAGGGTGAGAGCCCAGCCATCGTGCCTGCCCAGCAAGCTCAGCACGATCAAGGGAAGAAAGACCATGCGCAGCAGGGTCAGCTGGTTGGGAATATAGAAGAGCTGGCTGGGCTTCACTCACGGCCCCCGGGAGCGGCAGCGTCTGCGAACAGGCGGGCAGGATCACGCCCCGCCTGCTGGCGAAAGCGCTCCCGCAAAGAGGGCAGCCCGCCGGAGTTGACGTCGAGTTCCATCCGCTCCACCCGGTGCATGGGAAAGAACACAGTGGCAGGGGTGAATGGCTCGCCGGCCTTGACCATGGCGGCGGAATCGTCGAACGATTCGAGATCGATGCCGCGCAAACTGATGCCGGCTTCGCTTATCGCCATTACCTGGCCCCAGAATTTCTCCCGCGGCTCGCCCAGCGCCAGCAGCACCATGGCTCCGCTGTGGAAAGGGCCGTGCCCCATATTCATTCGGTTGCCGCCGGGGTTGGCTGTCAGCTCCACAAACGAATTGTCCGCGTCCGGCGCAAGGTTTGCAACTACAGACCGAGAGGAGGGGGCCAACTGAAACTCAGGGTCTAGCGAACGTGGGGGGAAGACCATGCCCAGTGCCGGTTTGCACCTGTTTAGTTGTCCGCCAGAGGAGTCCCTGTAAAGCCACAAATCCGATCACCGAAAGCTGAATGTGGCTGAGTTTTGCAAGGGGCTCGAGCAGGGGCAGGGCGTAGCAAAGGTAAAGCAAAATTTGCAAAGCCGGGCGCGCGGGTGCCCCGGGGTGCTCCAAGCACCATTGCGCGAGCAGCACGAAAGCGGGAGCAAGGATCACCAGATCGTAGGCCATAAGATGGGGAGCGACTAGCACGCTGGCAAGCAGCAAAGCGGAATAACGCAGGCTAAGCGGGGCGCGGCTTCGCCAGCACATAAGAGCCGTCAGCAGGACGGCCAAGGCGCTGACAATATAGAGGGCAGTGGCGAAATTGCGCCACGGCGTCAGGAGCAGCCAAAAGCCGCGCAAAGAATGCATCTCATAGAGCTTGGGTTCGATAAAGGGTAAGGCTGCTTGGGTACGCAATAAGGCGTGAAAATATAAACCCATGACGGCGCTGCCGAACCATGCCCACGCAAAAAGGATCTGGGCGGCCGCGCCGGCAATGGCGCCGAGGATGACCTTCCATTCCGCGGCCAGTAGAAAAATCACCGCCGCCGCCAGTCCCAGTTGAGGCTTATAGATAAGAGACCCCAGCCAAATTCCCGCCAGCAGCTGATGCCGTCGGCGGAGCGCCAGAAAAGCAAGCGTAAACAGTAGCAGGGCCGGGCCGGAGGTCTGTCCAAACGCGATGAGATTAAAGAAGCCAGGGTAGCCGACGGCGAGCAGCAAAAAGGGACCAACCTTGAGCGCCAATTCGGGGCAGACACGCCAGATGGCGTAGCAGCAGCCGAAATAGATGCAGCAATTGATGAGCGCCCAGGTGAGAGCCGCCCAGCCATAGGAAAGCCGTGCGAGCAGGGTAAAGGGCAAGTACACCTGCGGACCGTAGGAGGCGACGAAATAGTCGCCGCGCGACTGGGGCATCAGTGCCAGCTGATCGGCGGCCAAGGCAGGGGGATTGTACAGCTCCCGCTCGCGGCCCTGCTGAAGCAGGCGTCCGGCAGTATAAAAATGCAGAAAATCAGCGCCTTTGATGTGGCCGGCGCGGTCGCGCAGGCCGGGGGTGGCAAGATTGATGGCGTATACCGACCACAAGCAAACCGCCAGCAAGGCGGCATGCAAAGTGATGCGCTTGGCCGTCAGAAGACCGGAAACACGTAGCAATGCGGCCGTCTGGCCTGGCGGTTGTTCTCCTGCCGCCGCTGCGATGCGTTCGCCGGAAGCGCCTGGCAAATCGATTGTTCCTCTGGGAAGAGTGCCTTCATGATATCCCGCGGAGCGCCGGAATAGATCGGAAAATAGGCGTTGGAATCACAGGTAGAGAGAATCCCGGCCCGTTCGCCGTGGGCCCGACCTCTAGGGGAGGCGGGGCTCTGCCAAAATAAACCCGGCGTAGGCGCGTAGCTCAGGTTATTTAGAGCGCTGCCTGACGCGGTAGAAAACAGAAATCCGATTTCGCTCGCATCCACATTCCTTCCATTCGCTTAGAGAGAACGCCGAAAATTCTCCAGCCCGTGATCAGCCCGGATTCCGCCGGCTTGGTTAAGCGAAAAATTGCCGTAATCACTCCGCACCCGGTAAAATTGGAGCGCCAGCCATCCACTTGTAGGCCCGTAGCTCAGTCTGGTTAGAGCGCTTCCTTGACACGGAAGAGGTCGATGGTTCGAGTCCATTCGGGCCTACCATTTCAGCTAGGCTCCAGCCCGGAGACATGGGTAACGGAATGTACCGGCTACATAGGTGACAACCCTGAGGCCGAACGGGTTGTCGAGTGGTTCTAGCACCCGCTTCCTCGCTTGAAAGGGGAAAAAGCGTAACCTATGTGTCCGGTACGATCTGTCACCGAGGTGTCGGGCCCAGGCCGGACGCAGCGGCCAGTAGAGCCTCGCAATCCACACCACCACCGCCGCTCGGGGGCAATGAATCTACCAGATAGCAGCTGCTGGGGGTTAGTTCGACGGGCAATTTGCTGCGGCAATGTGTGAGCAACTCGCTTGCCAGTTTCTCCCGAATTGCGGCTTCTCCGGGTGCATTGGTGTAGTACACGAAATTCACCGGAGCAGGGCCGGGCCATTTTATTTTCGGAAAAGCGTTGCCTTCTCCCACTTGCCGGATGAATGCCGCGTCATAGCCGCCATCAGGATAACAACTCGCCCAGCTCCACCCCACCTCCAAACCCATGTCTGTGGCCAGACCCACCATCTCCTCCGGATGGATGGCCTGCGCTTTGTCCCGATCGATCTCCCGACTCAGCTCAGCTAGCGTCTGTTCCGGAGGCGCGTTCTCGAGTTGCGTCAGCAGCTTGACGTCTCTTTCCACTCGCCTATTGCCGATGTGGGCGAATCCCGCTGTTTCCGCCCCGCTGGAAGTTAAAACGGATCGTATCTCCGGCAACGTCCATCCTGCCGGCGGACGCTCGCGAAACGAAATTTCCCTGACGAGCTCTGGCGCGTTTCCAATCGCCAGAATGGCGTCAAAACGAAATCTGGTCATCTCGTTGTCGCGGGCACCGCGGCGGAGGTAGATTCCAACATGCGAGACTTTGGGGTAGCGCGCTGCTAAGGACACAAAATAGCTGGGCGAGACCACCAGCTCTTGTTCCTGTTGAATGCGCCTGGTTATCTTCTGGCGCAGTTCCCCGGCGCTTACCTCCGGCTGGGATTGAAAAGCTTCTACCGAAAGTGCCAAAGCCTTGTGCAGTTCGCGATTGCGATTGTCGCCGATAAATACGTGTCCACCTGGCTTGACCACGCGGATGGCGTTCTCCAGTACTCGCTCCAGATAGGACTGCGTCGGAAAGTATTGCGCCACCGAGTTGATGATGACGGCGTCGAACGAGTCCTCCGCCCAGCCTTCGAAATTATCGGCATATCGCTCAAACACGTCGACCTTTGCGCCCAGATCTTCTCTTTGCGCCAGCTGCTCCTTTAGTCTTGCCACCACCGAGGGCGCGAAATCGGTCCCTACATAATGCCTGCACGCGGGCGCCAGACGGAGCAGCAACAAACCGGCGCCGCACCCGATTTCTAATACATCCTGGGGCGCCAGCGCGGATATGCGATCAACCGTGGTCTGCACCCACTCCCGCATATCTTCCGCCGGCAGCGGCTGCCGGGTGTAACTGCTATTCCATCCCGCAATGTTGAAACCCACGGGCGAAGCCGCGGCTGATTTTGCCAGCTGGCTCAGGTCGTAGGTCTTACGCCATTTCTTTACCTTGCTGCTTTCCACCTCATCTCGTTTGAGGATGCCGTCAAGGTATGTCCCCTTGGCTACTACGAAAGCCACGACGATCCTGTCGGCGATCGGCAGGCGGCAGGCCGCGGCATCGCGAACCGCTGCGTGCTCCCGCAACACGCTTGCCGCTTCCGGCACCAGGGAGATTCGAGACACTTCTTCTTTTTGCTTTGAGGGAGAATTCACAGCCGGATCATACGCTATCGGGAGACTGCAGCCTGCTGGACCAGCGCGTCAATGGCATTGACGCTGTCGAGCAGATTCTCGTCAAAACCAATGCTGGCGAAGTCGACACCCCACTGTTCTTCCAGGAACATAACCACATCCACCACGTCGATGGACTGCAATCGGCCGCCGAAAACCAGAGAATCGCCATCGTTAAACGGGCGCTGATCCCCCTTTTGCGTCAGCAGCGACTGCACAAATTGCCGGATTGTCGTCTTTCGATCCACGCAACCTCCCTAGAAGTCGATACCGAACATATGCGCCAGGAATCGGAGATGTTCGGTCAGCGGGTAATTTCGTTCGGTTGAGCCGAACACGTCCAGCATGCAGTAGAACAGCGTAACCCACGCGGCCGGCAGCAGACGGCCGAACACAAAACCTGTGCGGGGGGTATTGCGGCGCAGTTGTGAGATGCTCAGCGCCGTCCCCAGAACCACGCAATAGAACGCAAATACCTGGAAATTGATGATCGACCCTGCCAGCCCGTACTTGGCAATCATCGAGAAGTCGCGGGTAAAGTGAAAAAACATGTTGCCAAACGTGGCCGCGGCAAAGGTTGCCGCCACGATGCGCAGGCGCCGATGCCGCTTAAAGTAGCGGAAAAATGTCGGATAAAAGAAGAAATCAACCAGCAACTCTTTGAAATAGAAATAGAAACGGTTGAAAAATTCCATCACCGTGGGCGAGGAAAGCGGCCGGTAGGTATTGCGCAAGGCATTGAAACCGGACATCCGGCAGACCGCGATCACTTGGTGCCCGAAAACCGAAATACCCAGCACTGTCTCAAAAAAAGCCAGTACCTGGCTCTGCCAGCAAACGTACCAGGGATACGGCATCCGACGTACGCTCATGGCGAGAGCGTGGGCTTCCGAAGGGATATGCAGATAAGTATGGAAGACGAACATCCACAGGTGCTGAAAATTCAGCAGCAGGAGTGCCCATGCCAGCAGTTTGATCCCTTTTAACTGCGTGATGGCAAGTTCTTGCGCGTTCTTAGCTTCGATGCGCCGTAAGTACGCAGCTCCCTTCGCGTAGGGAACCGTGGTCGAGCCCCAGAACGGCTGGAACGACCCCACCTCAAGCGCCGCATCCCGGCTTGCCGAGGCGCTCCGGTCCATCAAGGCATAACCAATGAACCACACATATCTGGTCAGCATGCCGACGCTGATCCAAATCGGGAAAAACCAGGGTGAGGATTGCGGAATTCGCGAGGTGGCAACGATGATGAGTGCGAACCCGGTGAGCAGAAACGCAACCGGCCGCCTACCAAACATTGATTGCGGCCATCGCCTGGCGCACCAGAACAGAATCAGTCCCAGCGCTGCCACAGGAAGGAAAAACCGCACTGGCATCTGCGTGGCAGCCAAACCCAAGGTTCCTGCCATCACCAGGATGCCTCGCCACTTCGGCAGGAAGCTGATGAGGCCCAGGGTGAGGGTTACAGTGAGCCATTCCCCCGGCTGGGGTAAGAAGCAGCCGTATCCTAATCCGAATGCGCCCACCAGGGCGACTTTGCCGGCTGGAGTCTGGGCGAAGCTGACGAAGCGGGGAAAGGTCTCGATAGGCGGGATGACCCGCAGTCTGGACCTTGGTCGAGTTCTCTCGGGTACACGGACTGCGACCGCTGCTGCACTCATTGCGCCACTTTTACCCAGGATTGTTCCGGAATCGGACTTTTAGGCTAGCCGACGGCGTGGAGAGAAGTCGAGATCAATTGGGGCTAAGGAAACACCATAGTAACCGGACTGGTAGCCGCGATGTTCTTTTGCTGCAGCGGTGCACGAAGGGACATTGTTCCTTGGTACCGTAACGGAAGCCGCTTTCGGCGAGCGATCCACTGAAACCTTTCAGCCGCTCCAGTGGATCACTCGCTAAGAGCCTGTCTCTTAAGGCACGAAATCAAAGGCGGCAGTCGAATCGATAGGATTAAAGATCGCACTCCCAGTTGAGGATGCCTGGTTTTGTGTGACCGTCACCGCCGTGATCGAGTAAAGCGTCGCCTTCGAATTTCCTCCCACGTCTGACACGGGCACAGTAAGCGTGATCACCCCCGCGGGCGTATAACTGCCCGCGATCGTATTTCCCGGCGCATAGGTCAGAAACTTGGCATGAGTGGTGCTAATGGACCCGGTCTCGCCATCAAAGAAACTTGGTGCCCCGCCGCTGTCCGATTCCATGCCGGCAAAATACGTGTGACCAGCGCCGTTGGGGTCGGGGATCTCCCAGCGAACCAACCACACTGCATCAATTCCGCCCAGTGTAGGAGGCACGGCCAGGCTGCTCAAATTTTGGATATTGATGGTGAACTTGTAGTGCGCAGAATCCGGCATGGTAACCGACGCCGACTTGATGACCAGGTTCGAACTCGCCAGCGTCGTCGTGCCGTTCCCCGAGTAGAACGCGTCCGGTGATCCGGGAGCGCTGCCACTTGCAGGCGCCTTCCCGTGCACATAACCTATGCTCGCATACAGGCTGGGCCCGCTAACCTGGCGACTGAAGGCGATGAGCGCGGCGGAAGTTCCGCCGTTCAGATTCTGATTTACCGCATCCGACCAGACCACATTAGCTTCCCCCTGCAGGCCCGGCGTAACGCTGATGAAATCGGCCAGGCCGCGGTCTCCGCCGGTGGTGCACCCGATTCCCATCGTGCAGATTTCACCGAAATGGTTCGAGACTTCCGAAACTGTGGTGCTGGTGAATGTCGGTTTTGGGTTGGGCTCACCTTTCACGATCGCATTAAGCGATTGCGCCATCATCACGTACCAATGCGCTTGCGTCAGCGCGCCCGACCCGCAGGGCTGGTTGGGACAGGCGCCCAGAGTGGGCGTCCCATACCAGGCAATATCGACCCTTCCTGCATCGCCCACCGCGATGGCAGCAAAAAGATTGGTTTGCAGACTGGGGGTAGCCGCGCTTACCCGCACTGCCGGTCCCCAGTGCGCTCCATGATCGGTCGAAACCGCCATGTAGATCTGGCTCGATCCGCTTACATTGCCGCTGGCGTCAACTGGCGCCTGCGACCAGGTCAGGTAAAGATTTCCCGCCCGGTCAATCGCAATAGGAGCGAAGTCCTGTCCCACTGTGACCGTGCTGTTGCCGCCGCTATTTAGCGGAACCACGTAGGCAATATTAGTCGTGCACGTGGTCGGCGAGGCTTGGCAAAGTGTCTGTCCGTTCAGCGGAGTCGCAGTGAGGCTCGAATACCCGTTAGGAAACCGCACTACCACGACCGCATTGTCATTACCGTTCGTGTCCGCGCCGCCCACGATGTTCCCCGAACTATCCACGAGCGCGGTGTGGGCAACATACACTCCGCCATTGCTGTCGGTCACAATGCCCGAGACGATGCCATCCGGTTCAATCTGCTGCGCCGGCAGCGGGGTGAACGTCACCCCGTCCTGCGAACGCGTGATTTCCACGATGTTGGCTCCTACCTCGCCCATGTTCTGGTCGCACACGCCCACACATTGCCCGACCTGATCCACCACCTGGTAGAGGGCTCCGCCATTCTGGGGATCGCCGTAAGCGGCGATCCACGGCCGATCCACGCCCACGTCATTGGCGGCGTTGCAGGTGGTCAGCCACGTGGCTC
>DATGIY010000662.1:0-2295 GCA_035295475.1 Terriglobales bacterium | reverse complement strand
TGCCGCAGATCGGCGCCTCATTCCGCCGAGAAAGCTCCAGCATGACCGGCAGGTCCACGGTGAGGTTAGGAGCGCCATTCGCGAAGGGCACGCCTTCGGAAAGGGCGGCGTAGGCGTAGATCATGGAAGGCGCGATGGATTCGTCGTTCTTGGCCAAGCCCTTCTCGAACGCTTCCACCGACTGATGCGCCGGCCCCGGCTGCAGGAAAATCTCCGTCGAGCCGCACCAGATCACAATCAGGCGCTCTGCCCCGGAACTCTTGCGGAAGTCGCGGATATCCTGGCGCACCTGCTCCGCCAGTTCCATCTTGTTCTTGCCCTTTTTGACATTGGGGCCATCGAGCTTGCGTACGTAGTCATGGCTGAAAACAGCTTGCCGCGGCTTCACCGATTGCAGAAAGGGTTTGATCTGGTCAAGCAAGCTCTTTTCGAGGACTCCCGCCTTGCTGGCGGCGGCGTACATGTCGTCCTCGAAAATGTCCCAACCGGTGAAGACCAGATTGTCCAAACCGGCCAGGGGCACAAGCTCCTTGATTTTTGGGGAGCGGCCTTCGGTGCGCTTGCCCAGGCGGATCGTGCCCCACTGGGTGAGCGAACCCACAGGCTGCGCCAGCCCGCGGCGCACCGCTTCCACGCCGGCGACGAAGGTGGTAGCCACCGCTCCCATGCCGGGTATCATGACGCCCAGTTTTCCCTTGGCCGGGCGAATTTCGCCGGGCGCTTTCTTTTCTGCCCCTGGTTTTGCATTACTCTGCCGCGTGGCCATGAGTGCCGTCCTCTAGAAACAAAGTTATGTCGGGAACAAACCAACAATCTTCTCGTATCGCGGGCAGCTTGGCAACTTAGGTTGAAGCGTGGCGAACCTGTTGCGTCAGGAGCCGCAACCGGAAAAAGCAAGATCGCGCGTCACTGCCGATTTTGGCGCAGGAGTGATAGAAGGGGGATCACGGAGAGACAGAATGGCGGAAAAGATTGCGTTAGTTACGGGTTCGTCCAGCGGCATCGGTCTGCTGACCGCGGTGGAGCTGGCGCGCGCCGGTTTCCGGGTGGTCGCCAGCATGCGCGATCTCGGCCGGGGGCAGCGCCTGGAGGAAGCGGCGGCAAACGCCGGTGTGGGCGCACGCCTGGATATGCGCCGCCTCGATGTCACCGAGTTTGATGGCATCGGCGAATTCATTGCCCAGCTCGAGCGCGACTATGGCCGCCTGGACGTGCTGGTCAATAACGCCGGATTCGCCACCGCCGGCTTCGCCGAAGACCTTTTGCTGCCAGAGCTTCGCCAGCAGTTTGAAACCAATTTCTACGGCACGGTGGCGGTCACCAAGGCGGTATTGCCCATCATGCGGCGGCAGCACTCGGGACACATCATCATGGTTTCTTCGATTGGCGGGCGCGTTTCCGCGCCGGTGCTGGGTGCCTACGATTCTTCCAAGTTTGCCCTGGAAGGCTGGAGCGAGTCGCTGCGCATCGAGATTCGCGCCTTGGGGGTGCAGGTTGTGCTGGTGGAACCCGGCTCCTTCCAGACGGATATCTGGGAACGTAATGTTCACATTGGGAGCTTTACCATGGACGCCAGATCACCCAACCATGAGCGGTCTTTGCGCTTCGCCGAAGTAGTCAAGAAAGTGCGTAAGGCGGACCCGCGGCCCGTGGCCGAGTTGATTGCCCGCGTCGCACAAAATCCTCACCCGCGCCTGCGCTACCGGGTGGGCTTCGATGCCCACCTGCAGTTCTGGATGCACGCGCTGGTGCCCTGGAAGATATATGAAAAGATAGTGGTGAAGGCGACGAAGATCGGATGAAAGAATTGAGTAATTGGGTAATCGGGAAATTGTGTAATTTGTAACCGTTTTAATCTGTAGAGCGTGGACCCTAGCACGCGCGGCCAAAGCCATCAATTACCCGATTACACATTTACCCAATTACCCAATTACCCAATTACCCAATTACCCAATCTCACAGCCCTCCATTGCTCACCGCATCGCCGGCGCGGATTCTACCCTGCCAACGGGTCCACACGAAAATCGCTATGCCGACGACGATCGCGGCCAGAATGACCGCGTCGAAGCGGTGGAACCATAGGCGCAGCCGGGGATCGGTGTCCCAGCGTTGTCCCAGCTTCATGCCCACGTAGGCCAGGCCCAGACACCAGGGCCAGGAACCAATAAACGTGTAAAAGTGGAATTTGGGCTGGTTCATGCGGGCCACGCCCGCGGGCAGCGCGATGAAGGTGCGAACCACTGGCAGCAGGCGGCTGATAAAAACCGTGATGTTGCCGTAGCGGGCGAAAAAACG
>DATGIY010000661.1:0-4563 GCA_035295475.1 Terriglobales bacterium | reverse complement strand
CAAAGGGCGTTCCGCGTCTACCTTGCCCGCTCGGTTTAAGTGCTGAATAGTAAGCTTATCCGCCCTGGGTATCTCGGTTGCGAGGACGGTTTGCGCAAAGTTGGGCGCGGCCGACCTTCCGTTCCAGCGCACTTCAAAAATCTGCCTTGTTTCGCTTTTCCCTTTCAGCTGAAATCGGCCTAAGGGAGTAATGTCGAAGCCGCAATTGGCTACTTCCTGAAACAAGGAGTCGGAAATCAGGATCTGTTCCGGCTGAGCGAGGCTCTGGATGCGGGAAGCGACGTTTACCACATCGCCAAAAACGTCATTGGACTTGACAATACCCACGCCGTGATGCACGCCAATGCGCACACGCGAGCGGTCCTCCTCGGACTTTCGTGCATTCAGTTCGCTCAGTCTTCGCTGCATCACGATGGTGGCGCGCACCGATTGCTCGCAATTATCGAAGCACGCCATGATGGCGTCGCCGATATTCTTAATCACACGACCGCCATGTTCCTCCACCACTCTGCTGAGGGCATCATTGCATTCGTGCACCATGGCCAGTCCGGCCAAATCGCCGAACTTCTCAAAGTACGCGGTAGAACCTTGGATATCGGTGAATAAAACAGCTACCGAGCGGCGGAATTTTTCCAGCTCTTTGAGCTGCTCTGGATTCTGCCGCGAGAGCTCCAGAATCCTGGTGACCATAGTGTTGGAGTTTCCCAAAAGTCTATTCCCGTCTTGGCCTTCAAAAATCTCTTAAGCTGAGGTTGGCTCCGCAAAGCAGAGCAGCACGCAGGTTATGTTGTCATCACTCTCGCAAGCTTTTGCCGTCTCAATCAAGGAATCGCAAACCTTCTCCAGGCTCTGCGAGCTGGTAATTATTTCCAGCAATTTTTCGTCGGCAACATAACGGTGCAGGCCGTCGGTACAAAGGAGAAGCACATCACCCGCCACCGCCGCGTGGGTACTCAGGTCGGGCTCCACCGTATCCCGCGCGCCCAGAGCGCGGGTAACCAAATTCTGCATACGCGAGACTTTGGCCTGCTCCAGGGTTAACAAGCCAAGGCGCACCTGCTCCATTACTACCGAGTGATCGTTCGTAAGCTGCCGCATAGACTTGTTCCGAATGAGATAAGCCCGACTGTCGCCTACGTTGGCAACAGAAAAGGAATCTCCCTCCACGCGAGCAGCCACTACCGTCGCACCCATTCCGCTGCGTTCCTGATTGCTCGCTGCCTCCTGGTAAATCGCTTCATTGGCCAACCGCAGCGCTTCTGCGAGCGCCGGCGCCGGCGATGAGCCATTTTCGGGCCTCTTGTCGGTCTGGAAACATGGCATGGCCTGGCCATTTTGAAAGTACTTGAGAATCGTCTCCACCCCGAGAGCGCTGGCAAATTCCCCACTCGCCATGCCTCCCATGCCATCACATACGACAAAGATACCCTTAGCCAAGTCAAAGCCAAAAGTATCTTCGTTGTTCGCGCGAACAATGCCAATGTCAGTCTTGCCGGCAACTCGTACAGTTAGGCTCATATGAGGCTGCGATTCCTGCAGGAGTCTAGGACGACGCACTAGTAGCCAGCTCCAGCATCTCTGCCGCACAGTGAGCGGCACCTAACAAGGCTGTGTTTTCGTTAGTGATCACAAATACGGGTATGGTCTCCAGCAGAGGCCGCATTCGTCCCTTGTCAGTGAAGGAATCAAGAAACCCGCTAGCTGCCAGGCGAGAAACCAGCTTGGGAGCGATTCCACCCCCCAGCAACACTCCCCCGGTGGCCAGGACGCGCAGCGCCAGATTCCCGGCCTCGGCGCCATAGATCGCGATCCACAAATCGAGTGCCTGCTCGCACAAGTGACAGGCACCCTGAAGGGCGGCTTGGGAAATAATTTGCGCGGCATCTCCGCTGCGAAGTGCTTCGGCCATCCGGGGCGATTCCTCTCCGCGCCCAGTGTCGCGCAGGAATTCATAGACATTCACCAGGCCAGGGCCTGAGAGGATACGCTCATAACTGACATGGCCATAGCGCTTGGCCAAGTGGCGCAACAGTTCTATTTCGAGTTGGTTACGGGGGGCAAAATCGGCATGGCCGCCTTCGGAGGCAAGTACATGATGCTGCGCGCCGGCACAGAAAACTGCGGCCTCGCCCAGACCGGTTCCGGCTGAGATCACGGCGCGAGGCCCCCCGCTATCTGGCAACCCGGGGTTAATCACCACCAGGTCTGTAGGCTGCAGCGCGTCAATGCCGCGTGCATTCGCCTCCAGATCATTGATAAGGTCCACCGCCGAGACTCCGATTGCGCGGGCCAGGGCGGGAGCCTCCACTGTCCAGGGGAGGTTGGGGGTATGCACGATGCCATGCCGGACCGGCCCGGCGATTCCCAGGCAGGCACGGTGAATCATGCCTGACCGGCTTGCCAGGAATTTCGCCACAATCTCTTCTAGCGTGGCATGGTCACGGCTGCAGAACGAAGACTCGCCGACGAGCGCCAATCTGCCGCCGGCAGGCTCAAACAGGGCTAGCCGGGTGTGGGTTCCGCCAATATCACCGGCCAAAATCATTTGTCCCCGTTTCTCCAGTGCCGTCCATCCCGGCCAATTAGTTCGTCTGCCTCCGGCGGCCCCCAGCTTCCGGCAGCATAATTGGGAAAGTTTCGGGGGGGCAGAGCCTTCCAAACATCCAGGACGGGATTCACCACTTTCCAGCCGGCCTCTACCATGTCATCTCTTTGAAACAGCGTGGCATCCCCCACCATGCAATCGTGCAGCAGTCGTTCGTAGCCGGTACTGGGATTACTGCCGAAGTAGTCCATGTACTTGAAATTCATGTCCACGGCCCCCAAACGCATAACCGGGCCCGGCATCTTGGCGCCAAAGCGCAGGGAAATACCTTCTTCCGGCTGAATGGAAAGCACCAGCAGATTGGGCGTAAGCTTCTCAACCGGCGTATCGCGAAAGAGAACAAAGGGAGCGCGCCGAAACTGGATGGCCACTTCGGTGTGGCGGTGCGGCATGCGCTTCCCGGTGCGGATATAGAAGGGAACGTCCACCCAGCGCCAGTTGTCAATCAGCAATTTCATGGCGGCGAAGGTTTCCGTTCTGGAATCGGGGGCTACGTCGGGCTCAGAACGATAGGCTGGAACCCGGGTGCTGTTGCCGCTGAAGCCTTCGCCATATTGGCCGCGCACGGTACGGCTCAGAACCTCCTCCGGGCTCAACGGCTGGACGGCGTGAAGAATTTTTGCTTGCTCGTCGCGCACCGCATCCGCCTCAAATGAGATGGGTGGCTCCATGGCAATGAGGCTGACCAGTTGGAAGATGTGATTGGGCACCATGTCGCGTAGCGTGCCCGCCTGTTCGTAGTAACCGCCCCGTCCTTCCACCCCTACCGTCTCCGCTACGGTGATCTGCACGTGGTCAATGTAGCGCCGGTTCCAGACTGGCTCGAAGATTCCGTTGGAGAAGCGAAACGCCAAAATGTTCTGCACCGTTTCCTTCCCCAGGTAATGATCGATGCGGTAAATCTGATTTTCGCTGAGCACTCGACGGAGTTGGCGGTTGAGGGCCTGCGCCGATTCCAGGTCCCGTCCGAAGGGCTTTTCTATGATGACCCGACGCCACTGGTCCGGTGCTTCCCCGGTAATCCCAGCCTTTCCCAGTTCCTCCACAATTTGTCCGAAAAACGACGGAGCCGTGGCCAGATAATAAAGGTAATTGGAGCGGGTACCGTGATCCTTTTCTGCTTGCTTCAGGAGATCACGAAGCTGAAGGTATGAATTGCCATCGGTAAACTCGCCGCTGATGTAATAGACCCGGCGAATGAACCATTCCCACAGGTCGGGGGAAACATCGGTGGTAGTGAATTCCCGAGTCTCGGAGCTGATCTTGTCGCGGAACTGCTCGGTGCTCATCTCGTTGCGGGCCACGCCGATCACGGCAAACTCACGCGAGAGCAGGTTGTACTTCGCCAGGTTATAGAGAGCAGGGATCAGCTTGCGCCGGGTCAGATCGCCCGCCGCCCCG
The DNA here is from genome assembly GCA_035295475.1 of Terriglobales bacterium. Taxonomy (GTDB): domain Bacteria; phylum Acidobacteriota; class Terriglobia; order Terriglobales; family Acidobacteriaceae; genus JAICWP01. Next base: position 557 of record DATGIY010000661.1, on the reverse strand, counting down.
AAGATCACCATGGCGCAGGGATCACCGGGCTTGCCCACTACTTTGTCTGAAATATCCATCAGAGCTGGTATTGCCATCTATGCTTACTCCTGTCCCAAGGCTCGCTTGGTGGCTTGCAGCAAAATCGCCAGACCGGCTTCGACATCCCTACCTAGGTGCAGGCGAAGCGCTCTCCGGTTCCGTTCGGCCAGCACCTGAAAGTCACCTCGCGCTTGCGCCGCCTTGACCACCCCGAAGGTGTATTTCTGCTGCGGAACCTCCAGGTCGGAAGCGTCGTCGCAGGTGACTTGCAGGAAAACCCCCGTGTTTGGTCCGCCCTTGTAAGCCTGCCCGGTGGAATGCAGGAAACGCGGCCCAAAGCCCAGGCAGGTGGCGACCCTCTTGCCATCGCGCACCGCATGCCTCACCTGCTGCAAGCAGCGCTCGTGAGCTTCGTTCATCTGCACGTAGGCCAAGAGGGCGAAATAATCGCCCGCGCCCAAGCGGTTCAAATGGGCGCGCAGGTATCCGAGGAGCGAATGGTCGCTGGCCGCGGCTTCGATCTTTGCGGCATTCTC
>DATGIY010000660.1:0-2062 GCA_035295475.1 Terriglobales bacterium | reverse complement strand
TCGGGATTCCGACTGAGGGTGGTTCTGAGTTTCTTTTGGGAGCGGGAAATCTCTACCCCGCCTATGTCCGTGGCTTGGCCTATTTGGCCGCACATCACGGTGCTGACGCCGCTGTGGAATTCCAGAAGATTCTCAATCACCGAGGACTCGTTATCTGCGATCCTATTGGTGCTCTGGCACACCTGCAATTGGGCAGGGCTTACGCACTGTCGGGTGATAAGAGCAAAGCGAAATCCGCCTATCAGGATTTCCTTGGGCTCTGGAACGATGCTGACCCGGACATCCCCATTCTGAAGCAGGCCAAAGCCGAATATGCAAAGCTGCAATAGCTGCGTTGCCCCTCTGTGAAAGCTCGGAGTAGGGCGCACTCCCAACGAAATGGGCCAGAAGTCCTCTTGGAGGAACTTCGGTTGTTACGGAGCATTGTTCGCGTATCCGCTCTCCTCAAAGGCGGTTCCTTGTTGGCCCGTAACACCCTCAAGGAGACTGTCTCACGCCATGCGAAGGTGCCGTTTGGTAAATCCGATCTCTGCACCGCAATTTGGAATGCGAACGGGCCGGTGAGAGTTTCTTGCTGTTTCGTCCCAAAACGCTGTTAAGCTTGGGCCGCCATGAGTAGTCCCCGCGCATGGAGGCCACCCTGGGTCTTCAGCCTGCTCATTCTGCCTCTGGGGATGGTCGTAGGCTTCAACTCCACGCCGTTACCATACCTGCTCGCAAACGCCGGCGTGGCCGTCGATCGAATCGCCACGATCAGCTCGATCGCCAATTCGCCGGGCGTGCTGGGCTTGTTCCTGGCCCCCATCGTAGACATCAAGCTGCGGCGAAGGACCTGGCTGGCAATCGGGACGTTCGGCACGGCGCTGGCTGCTTGCCTCTATTTTCCCCTGATCCGCGCCTCGCATTTGATGCTAATGACTGCGGTCATTTTTGCGGGGGGCATAGTGACCTTTCTGGTTGTAGCCGCGTGCGGTGGGCTCATGGTTAAGCTACTCTCCGCAACTGATCAGTCCAAGGCAGCCGCATGGTCGCAGGTAGGACTATTGGGTGGTGGTGGACTTAGCGGAGCTCTTGTCTTATGGCTGGTTGCACGGACATCCTTGGTGACCGCCGGATTTTGTTTTGCGGCTCTGATCACCCTGCTTGGATTCCTCCCCTTCACGATTCCTGAACCTCCTCCGGCACAGTCTGCTTGGTTCCGTGGACGCCTGGCGACGATCGGTAGGGAAATGTGGTTGCTAGTCCGCTCGCCGGAGCGCGGATGGGGTACGTTGCTTCTCCTCTCGCCCTGCTCGACGGGTGCAGCCCAGAGCCTGCTGCCCGCAATCGCCTCGCATTACGGGGTAAGCGCCAGCGGCGTGATGTGGATCAACGGAATTGGTGGAAGTGGAGCGCTTGCGCTGGGGGCATGGGGTGGCACCTTGATTCCAGGAATCTGGGACCGGCGGCTAACCTACGCGGGCGCAGGAGTAACGAATGCGCTTGCTGCCGTCGTCCTGCTGGCTGCGACTCGGCCGTCGGTCTACTTGGTGGGCACGGCGCTGTACCTGGCGACGCAGGGTCTTTGCTGGGCGCGGAGCGTGGCACTCATCGTGGACATTGTCGGACCAGAAGCCCGCGATCCCAGCACGCTTTACTGCCTGTTGAACGCCGCCGTCACCGTGCCGCTTCTTTATATGATTTGGCTCGACGGTGTCGGCTTCCACCACTTCGGCACGCACGGCTTGCTGGCAACGGACGCGTGCTTCAATCTGATTGTATTTGCAATCGTAGCCGGGGTATTCATCACTCGCGGGATGCGCCTGCGATAGCCGCGCCTGCGGTTCGGCGTTCGACTCCGCGGCTGTTGAAGCGACCTACAACAGAGCCGGTCTCCGGCCGCGGTCCAGAAGTCGGCTTCAGGGAAGTCACTTGGACGTGTTGTCGGCATTCCGGACAAGTGGTCCCGAAACGCGCTTGCTAGACATGTGCGGGACTGCCCAGAGTTTAAGGCACAATCGGGTCATGACTCCATCGTGGCCGCTTAGCTGTTCGCAAGAATCAAGGGCAATTCCATTTCGGT
>DATGIY010000659.1:0-3526 GCA_035295475.1 Terriglobales bacterium | reverse complement strand
GCACGACAACTCAACCCGGCACTCCCTCGCAGCCAGGATCAACGCCTCAGACGGCGACTGGCCCGCAGACGACTGTTGAAGGCTGCCTCAGCGGCACTCCCGGTGAGTACAGCCTGATCACCAAGTCCGGCCAGGTATATTCCCTGGCGGGGGACGATTCCCTGCTGGGCAACCATGTTGGCGAGGAAGTGAGGGTGACGGGCGCGCAAAGCAACAGTTCTGCGGCAGGCGCGAGCGCCCCCTCTGCAACTCCGGGGAACTCGGCGAGCACTACCACCGGAGGATCGGCCTACGGATCTACTGGAACCGCCGGCTCGCAGCCGGGTGCCACCACCCAGTCTCAGACCGGCAGCGTGCCGAACCAGTCGAACCCGCCGGCGGGTCAGCCCGGCAGTTCACCGGGATCAGCCGCAAATTCACCGGCCGCCGCTTCAACGACTCAGTCCGGCACACCGCAAATTGGCAGCGGAACCAGATTCCAGGTGAGCAACGTGACCGAGACTTCAGGTTTCTGCAACATGGCTCAGCCGCACTAAGCCACTTCGGGCTAGCCAAGAAAAAAGCCGGCGCAAAGAGCGCCGGCTTTTTTTGCTTCCGGTCAGCGAACCATGCCTTCGGCAATATCCCCGGCAATGGGCAGCTTGAAGCGTTCGCCCTGGTAGGCCTTGATCATGCAGAAGATCCAGAGCACCAGCGTCAGCAGGCTCAGGGCCCAGAGCAGAAATAGACCGCCCGCCCAGTGAAAGCCCCAGCGTCCACCCCAAAACCATCCAATTCCGAAGGCGATGCCAATCACCGCGCGAATAATGTGCAAGCCGCCGAAGGTGACGATGGACTGGGCCGCGTGGTAGCGCACGTAAGGACGGCGGTCGATGATGTAGAAGATGAGCCCGGTGAGCCATCCCAGCACGTAGCTAAGCAGCGCAGCGGCATTTTCGGATAACCCGGATTGCGGCGTCACCGCAGGCGCCGGAGCCGCTGCCGCCCCGGCCTGAGGCTGGCCACATACCTGGCAGAACTTTGCCGTGTCCGGAACATTGGCGCCGCATTTGGTGCAAAAGGCCATGACTGAAGAACCTCGGAACTCCGGAAGAAGTCTAGCTTTTAGCGTCTAAAAAGGCACCAGCCTACGCTAGAGCAGGCAAGTTTGTACAGAGGACGGCACTGAGAAGCCCCTGATTTCCGCTTGTGCGTGGAATGACCGCGACTGGGCTTGAAGGATAGCCTAGTAGGCAAACCCGTCGGGCTGGCTAACCGCCTCGTTGTGTGCTTCCTTGTCCACGAACTGCCTGCCGGCAGCCAGCGCCTGCCGATCAAGCTCCAGCAGTTGCGGGTTGCGCACCTTGGCCTGCAGCACCGCCATGGCTGTTTCAATAGAGAGACACTCGGTCTCTTCCAGCAGAGCCCCCAGAAGCACCACATTGCCCACTTTGCCCGCCCCCAGGCGATCGGCGATTTCGGTAGCGGGCAGGCAGAGCACGCGCGCTTGTGGCGCGGCGAAATCGTCCGGCAATTGCTCGCGGTTGTAGAAGATCAGGCCGTTCTCCGCCACTTGCGGCGCGAACTTGCGCAGCGAGATTTCATTCATGGCGATAAGCACGTCCGGATGGGAAATCAGCGGTGAGCCAATCCGCTCCTGCGCCAGGCAGATGTGGCAATGGGCGCTGCCGCTGCGCATCTCCGGACCATAAGAAGGAAGCCAGCTTACTTCTAGGCCTTCGCGCATGCCCATCTCCGCCAGCAACTGTCCCAGCAGCAGCACACCCTGGCCGCCGAAGCCGGCAATCTTGATGGACAATTTCTTGAGATGATGTTGCGGCTTGGAGCCCTCGCCGCCGGCAGGTTTCTCGCCGTTCTTCAATCCCAGGACTTCAGGTATCGAACGCTGCGGCGGATTCTTACCTTCCGGGATGGTCGGTTTGCGGTCGCGGAAGACGTTGAGCGGGAACGTGGTGATCATCTTTTCCGCCACCCAGCGCCGCGCCTCTACCGGCTGCATGTTCCAGATGGTGGGGCAGGGAGAAAGAATCTCGACGAAAGTGAAGCCGGCGCCCTCGCGCTGCAGTTCCAGCGCCCGGCGCACCGCGCGGCGCGCGCCCATGATGTGCTTGTTGTCCGAAAGGGCGACGCGCTCGATGTAGGCGGGCGCTTCCAGCGTGGCCAGCAACTCTGACATGTGCAGCGGGAAACCCTCATTGCTGGGACGCCTACCCCAGGGGCTAGTGGTGCTGACCTGGCCCACCAGGGTCGTAGGCGCCATCTGCCCGCCCGTCATGCCGTAAATCGCGTTGTTCACAAAGAACACGGCAATGTGTTCGCCGCGGTTGGCGGCGTGAATAATTTCGGCTGTGCCGATAGCCGCCAGATCGCCGTCGCCCTGGTACGAGATCACGATCTTGTCCGGGCAGGCGCGCTTGAGTCCAGTGGCGGCGGCGGGAGCCCGCCCGTGTGCCACTTGAACGTTTCCCAGGTCAAAATAGTAGTAGGCAAAAACGGAACATCCCACCGGACTGACGAATATCGCGCGATCCTGCAGTCCCAGATCTTCCAGCGCTTCGGCGACCAGCTTATGAGCCACGCCGTGTCCGCAGCCTGGGCAATAATGCGTCTGGTGCTTCAGCTCCGACTTGCGTTCGAAGTGATCGTAAAAGACTTCCGACCGGGAATGGATCAGTTCGTATTCCGGTTCGGCAACCACCGTCTTCTCGTCTTCCACGATTGTCCTCCCCAGCTGACTAGCTATTTAGCTGCCTGGCTTGCGAAGCTCTTTCGTTCCGAAATCCAACATGGCCCAAGGCCGATTCACCAGCTATCTGGCGTCTTGCTGACTAGTGAAACCCAAGCGGCTCCAGCCACTCAGCTAGCCAGCCAGTTAGCCAGTCAGCTTTCTTCACGCCAGCGCTGCCAGGCGCGATAACAGCTCCTCGTAAATCTCTTCCGCCAACGGCACATTGCCGCCCACGCGGTTGTAAAACTCGACGGGAACCTTGCCGTTCACCGCCAGGCGCACATCCTCGAGCATCTGGCCGTTGCTCAACTCCACATCAAGCAGTGCGGCGCAACGTGCCCCCGCCTCGGCCAGCGCTTTCGTGGGGAAAGGCCAAAGCGTGATGGGCCGAAACAGGCCGACGCGAAGCCCCTGCTGGCGGGCTTGTTCCACAGCAGTGCGCAGCACGCGCGACACAATGCCATAACCCACCAGCAAGACCTCCGCATCCTCGGCCATGTAAGTTTCGTAGCGCGGTTCCAGCTGGGCCGCCCGCTTGTATTTGGCCTCCAGCTTGCGCTGGTGCGCCTCCAGTTCGTCCGGCTCCAGATAAATCGAGGTCACCAGGTTGCGCCGGGTCTCCGGCGTGCCCTTCACCGCCCAGGGCTTCTCCGGCTCGTTGATAGTCTTCAGTTCCAATTCCAGCGGCTCCATCATCTGCCCCACAAAGCCGTCCGTGAGCACAACCGCGGGATTGCGGTACTTATCCGCCAATTCAAAGGCCAGCACCGTCAGATCAGCCATCTCCTGCACCGAAGC
>DATGIY010000658.1:0-3397 GCA_035295475.1 Terriglobales bacterium | reverse complement strand
GCCGGCGGAATGCCGGGTGCCGCGCCCGGCCGCCAAGGTCAGACCGGAGACATGGGTGGCGGACCTGCGAATGCGCCCACAGGCCGCAGTAATGTTCCCGCACTCAATGCCAATTCCCGTGGCGCAATCGGTATGCCTAATGTGACCCTAAGCCCCGAGGCATCGCCAACCCAGGGCTCCATGATCAGCTCCAGCCGCGGCAACGTGAAGCTGGATGGCGGAACGCTGTTGGTGTTGCGCGTAATGGGGCAGTAAATTTGTTCAGATTGAGCATTTCTTGAGTTTTCTTCTCACGCGCCACGCGTGAGTACGAACAAGGCCGGTCGGGGGAACGAGTCCGACCGGCCTTATGTGTCTTTGCCGAAGGTAACTTGCCCCGGAAGTAACCAGCTGTCAGGCTATCCCCAGAAAAAATACTCGCCAGTAATCATCCTTTGCAGGAAGCGCTATGAGCCGGAAAAAACTACATTCCAGCTGACAGCAGATGCAACGTAAGTAGCTGATTTTGCAGTGCAAAGGTGGCAATTCAAGTGCCCCAAAAATAGGGCAACCGCTGTACTACCAAGGGGGAACCGATGAAGAAGTACGTGATGGGAATCTTGCCGGTGTTGTTGGCGATGGCGCTCACGGTGGGCTGCAGCAAGGCGCCGGCTGCCAACGCCGATAACAGCGACAGCAGCAATAGCAGCAGCGAGAGCAGCTCGACTCCGAGCCATGCGCTGCTTCCCGCCAGACTGGAAATTCCAGCGGGAACCCCGTTTACCGTGCGCCTGCAATCGGCCGTAAGCAGCGCGAGCGCGCAATCGGGCGACCAGTTCGATGCCGTGCTGGATGAGCCGGTCATCGTGAAAGGCGAGACCGTCATTCCCAAAGGCGCCGAAGTTACGGGACGGGTGGTGGCCGCCAACCAGGGCGGACATCTGCACAAGCCTGCCTACTTGCGGATAACTCTGGCATCGGTAAAGGTAGGCCATAAGGCATTGCCGGTTGAGACCAGCAGCGTGTCGCTGGCCGGTAAGTCGCATAAGAAACGCAACCTGGAGATGATTGGCGGCGGCGCTGGGGCCGGCGCTCTGATTGGCGCACTGGCCGGCGGCGGTAAGGGCGCTCTGATCGGAAGCGCCGTTGGGGCAGGTGCGGGCACGGGTGTGGCCTATGCCACAGGCAAAGAGGATGTGGGTTTTGGAGCGGAGCGCCGTTTGACCTTCCGCCTGACCCAACCCCTGAGTGCCAGCAAGAGCTAAGCTGCAATCGTTTGCGACAGGCGCGGCTCGTGGCCGCGCCTTTTTTATTCCTCCGGATGCTTTATCCGTCACAGCGCGGCGTGAGAGCAATCACTTACCCAAAACGGGAAACGTGGGAAAACAGTCCTGCTAGGGCGTGCTCGAGGTGCTGGGCAGAAGACTTGCATTTTGAATGGCTTGCCGTGTTGCAGGAAGCGAGTCCTTAAGCCTTTCCCGGAGCTGGCAGAGATTCATATTGCTCCCATAATTTTATAGATGCTGGGGTAGCGAGCTGTGGAGGCACTCGCAACAGCGTTGTGGTTTTCCTGCCAGCTTTCCATTTTGGGAACGATTACTGATCCAGCTTCCGGCAACATCGGCCGCTCCCTCCTCGAGCGCTAATTACCAGCATTTCTGCGGCAGGTTGCGCAGCGGAATGCGGAATGCCGAATGCGTGCAGGTGTCCGAGTGAGCACCCCCGCTCCTGAAGCCGTTGCCGGAATATCTCGATGGGCCGCCGGCCCCGGATTGTTGACGGCGGCGCTCTCCGCCTGTCCGGAAGCAGTGGCGATCGTGGAGGCCGGCAGAATTGTCTGGTGTAACTCCGCCCACGCCCGCCTGTTTGGCTATGGCAGCAGCCGGGAACTGGCGGGGCGTCCGCTGGCCGATCTCCTGCCTAGGTATCACCCCTGCACCAATCGCGAAACAGGATTCGTTCTCAACTGTGGCTATCCTGCCTGCCAATTTCGTGGGCGCCGCAAAGACGGATCGCAATGCCAGATGGAAAGCTCCTGCCGCGAATTCCAGATCAGCGGCAGACCGCTGCTGGTCATCACTACCCGCGACACCAGCCAGTCGGAACGGCGGCGTGTATCACGCGAAGGCGAAGCGCGCTTTCGCGCCATCTTTGAGGCTGCGGCCATCGGCATCGGCCACTTCACCCTGGACGGCAAAATCGCCGAGAGCAATCGCGCCCTGGAACAAATTTTGGGTTACAGCCACGACGAACTGCAGGGCATGCCCTTCGCCCGTATTACCCATCCCGATGACCTGGCGCAAGACGCACGGCTATTCGCGGACATGGCCGCGGGCCGGCGAGATCGCTATCACCTGGAGAAGCGTTACGTTCGCAAGGATGGCAAGGTCGTATGGGCTCGGCTGCACGTCTCCCTGGTGCGTGGTCCGGGAGGCGAACCGCAGTTCGCCATCAAGATGGTGGAAGACATCACCGAACGCAAACGGGCTGAGGAAGCGCTGCGCGAGTCGCAAAAGATGGAGGCGCTGGGGCGTCTGGTGGCCGGGCTGGCCCACGATTTCGCGAACCTGCTGACCGGGATTGGAATCCTCTCCGATCTCATGGTGGCGGAACTGGCAATGCAGCCCGGAGCCCAGAGGGCGCGGGAAATTCAATTGGCCAGTGAGCATGGCTGTGCGCTGATTCGCAAGCTTCTCTTTGTAGCGCGGCAGCAGGTGAGCGACAGCAAGGTTTTATCGCTGCAGACAGTAGTTGAAGATATGCGTGACCTGCTGGCCAAGCTGGTGGAGGAGAGCGTGGTGCTGGAGGTGAGCTGCGCGCCCGGTCTGGGATATGTGAGAGCGGATCCCGCGGAAATGCAGCAGGTGATCCTCAACCTGGCGCTCAATGCGCGAGACGCCACGCCGCGCGGCGGGCGCATCCGCATCGCGCTCCGTAACGTCACCCTGGATCCTAAGACCGCAACGGCCAAACTGCCGTCCGGCGATTACGTGCAACTGGAGGTCACCGACACCGGAAGCGGCATGGACGAAAACACCCGCGCCCATCTCTTCGAACCCTTCTTCACGACCAAGGAACCAGGGCGGGGGACAGGCTTGGGATTGGCGTCGGTGCGGGCGATCGTCACGCAGGCGCACGGGGAAATCACGGTGGAGAGCGCGCCCGGCCGCGGCACCAGCGTGCGCGTGCTGCTGCCCCGAGTGGGAGGAGAACTGCAGTGGCACGGAGCGGAGGCGCACAACCAGGCTGCCCTGGCAGGCAAGGAAACGGTGTTGCTGGTGGAAGATGATGAACGCGTGCGCGTTTCGGTGGAGCAGGTGCTTACCCAGTGCGGCTACCGAGTCCTGGTGGCGGCCGGCGGGGAAGAGGCTCTGCAGCTGCTCAAGCAACAACGCGGGCCCGTCCACCTGCTCCTTCT
>DATGIY010000657.1:0-2260 GCA_035295475.1 Terriglobales bacterium | reverse complement strand
GACATTCGCCAGCGGTTCAGCTGGAATTTTGTATACTCCCTGCCCAGCTGGAAAGGCAGCTATGCCAAGCTGACCGATGGCTGGGGCTTTGACGGTGTGCTCAATCTGCAGACTGGCCAGCCCTTCAACCTGAATTACAACTTTGAAGGTGATTACTCAGGAGCGGGGGAGGGTTTCGACCGGCCGGATATTGTTGGTCCGATCCAGTACGGCAGCCTGCCCGGCAGCTTCCTGAACCTCGCGTCGTTTTCTGTGCCCTGCACACTTTCTGGCGGCACAGCCGATACCAACTGCGTTCCGGGGACCCGCCATTTCGGCACCCTGGGGCGCAATTCCCTGGTGGGACCCAATTTCCGCGAACTGAATTTTTCTCTGTTCAAAAACACCGCCCTGAGCGAGCACGCTACCCTGCAGTTGCGGGCGGAGTTCTTTAATATCCTGAATCACCCGAACTTCTCCAACCCCCTGCTGCCCAACTTTATTGCCGATCCCGCCACCAACGGGCTGGACGCAACCGGACGCGGCATCGGCTTCCTGCCTCTGACCGCCACCGGCGACGTGGGCATCGGCAACCCGTTTCTGGGCGGGGGCGGGCCGCGCGGTATCCAGTTCGCGGCTAAACTCAGCTTCTAGATACCAATTGATATAAAAGGGAGCAGCGGGCTTACAGGTCCAGCCTGCTGCTCCCTTTTTTACCTTGCCCCACAACAGTTCCTGTACCAACGTACCCCGGCGGTAACGCGGGCGATATCTTGGCGGCTGGTTACTCGCGTGCTACGCTCCCCCTTCAGAAGCCAACTTTACAAAAGAAAAACACCTATGCTCCATCGCCTTGGCATTTTCCTTTTGTGCCTGGTCCTGCCGGCGGCCGCGCAGCCGGCCAGGGTGTCAGTACCCTGGCATCACAGCCGCGCTTCGCGCTTGCATGCGACTCTGCCCTTGACCGTGCATTCCCGGCGGGCGCGCCAGCTGTTTGAGCAGGGAATGACCGACTTTGCCAACCTGCAGACCGCCAAGGCTATGGATGAGTGGCGAGAGGCGGCCAAGGTGGACCCCCGTTTCGCTCTGGCTCACATCAATATCTGCTTCAATAGCAAAGACCCCGCTGAGCAGAGTGCGGAATTAGCTAAGGCCAAAGCTCTCGAGCATCATGTCACGCCGGGGGAGCGCCTGTTTATCCGCTGGGTGGAAGGCGTCCGTGAGAATAATTACGTTACCGGCATTCAGGCGATGAATGATCTGGTGGCAATGTACCCCAAGGACAAGCAGCTGCTCTACATCGTGGGCAACTGGCTGATTTTGCAGGAGAGCTACGAGCAGACGCGCAAGTTTATGGAAGAGGCGCTGGCGATCGATCCCCAGTACCCGCCGGCCCTCAACGATCTGGGCTATTCCTACGCCCTGGAACACGACTACAAAGATGCCATCGCCGCCATGCAGCGTTATGTAGCGGCGTTACCAGGCCAACCCAACCCGCAAGATTCGTACGCCGAGATTCTGCGTCTTTCGGGCGATTTCCCGGGGGCCCTGCAGCACTATCAGGCGGCGCTGAAGATTGATCCCAAGTTTGTCTATTCGCAACTCGGGGTTGGCGACACTTACGCCTTGATGGGCAACGAAGGGCAGGCACGGGCCGAATACGCCAAGGCTATTGCCTCTGCGGAGAGCGACGCTGACCGGGTGGAATTCGAAATCCAGTCGGCCATGACCTACGTGCGCGAGCGCAAGTATCGCGAAGCTGATACCGCCTTCGCCGCCGTGGCCAGCGAGGCCCATTCCTTAGGGTTGCAGCTCCACGAAGCTGAGATTCATCGCATGATGGCTACCTATCAGCCGGATCCCATTGCCGCCCTCAAGCACTTGCAGCAGGCAGAAGGCGCTCTGACCCAAAGCAGCAAGATACCTAAGTCGGACCGCGACGAAGAACTGGCGCGGGTGCTGCGCTGGCGCGTGCTGCGCGCCGGGGAAGCCGGCGACGGGGCCACCGCCGAGCAAGCCTTACACCAGCTGCAGGCGATGGCGGAGAGCGGGCGCAGCGACGCCGTCCACCACGCGTATGAAGCCGCTCTCGGCGGCCGCCTCATGCAACAAGGAAAGTATCAAGAGGCCATCGCCCATCTCCAGGAAGACCACGACAACGCCTTCAGCATGAAGCTGCTTTGCGAGGCGTATGCGCGCACCGGAGCCATGGCGGAAGCGGATACCGAATCCAAAATGCTGAATGCGATGAACACGCCCACCATCGATCAGGCGCTGGTCG
>DATGIY010000656.1:0-4311 GCA_035295475.1 Terriglobales bacterium | reverse complement strand
GACCCCGAGGATCGCATTCAAGAATGCTGCCAAGGCAATCGAGTTCTACACGAAAGCTCTAGGCGCAAAAGAAACATTCCGATTTGAAGTTGGGGGACATATACCCCAGGCCACCATGGTTATCGGTGATTCCAGCTTCTCGGTCTGTGAGGAGTGGCCGGAGGGTGGACGGTTCAGTGCCGAGACGCTCGGGTATTCGCCGATTTCAATGTCGATCCAAGTGGACGATGTAGACAGATTCACCAAAAGCGCGGTAGCCGGGGGAATGAAACTGGTACGGGAACCCAAAGACCAGTTTTATGGTCACCGGGACGCCCTCCTTGCCGATCCTTTCGGCTACTCCTGGAACGTGTGGACGGTGAAAGAGGAGATGTCGCTCGAAGAGATGCACCGGCGCATGAAGGGCATGACCTCGGGCCCTGAGGGTGGAAAAGCGCCGGAAGCGGCAAGCGCCATCCCGCGGGGATATCACACAGTCACTCCTTACCTTGTGGCGCAGGATGCCGACGCGGTGATCGATTTTGTGAAAAAGACATTCGGCGCAGAAGAGACCTTCCGGGCCGTCGGGTCCGCGGGCGGATATCACTGTGAAGTGCGGATGGAAGACTCCAGGCTCATGATCGGCGGTGGAGGCAAAGGCGTGTCGTGGAAGGGCGAGTCGTTACCTGGTGCATTCCATGTCTATGTTCGAGACTGCGATGCGGCGTATCAGCGGGCTTTGGAAGCCGGCGGAAAGTCCCTGATGGCGCCCGCCGATCAAGAATACGGAGAGCGATCCGCCAGCGTGGTCGATGCGGCAGGGAATCACTGGTATATCGCGACCTTCAAAGGCGCCGACTACAAATCGGAGGGTGCACCCACGGTCCAGCCGTACCTGCATCCACTGCGCGCCGAACCCGTGTTCAATTTCCTGAAGCGCGCTTTCGGGGCCGAGGAGCTTGGACGGTATGCGGACCCCCAAGGCGTGATCCATCACATGACGATTCAAATCGGGGATTCGCACATGGAGATGGGAGAGGCACACGGCCCGTATCAGCCGATGAAGTCGATGTTTTATTTATATGTGCCGAAGGTGGACGACGTGTATCGCACTGCGGTCGCCGCCGGTGGGAAATCGCTGCAGCAGCCGGCGGACCAGCCTTACGGCGACCGGGTGGCAGCCGTTACCGATCCATTTGGGGTCCAATGGTGGATCGCCACGCGCGTGAAGGATGTCAAGCATTGAAACCGAGGGGCGGCTGCAAGACCCGCCCTTTCGCGCCTCGTCTATTGTGCTTTCGGGATCACAACCGCAGTAATGCTGTACAGCGGCACCTCCACGGTGAAAGTCGGCCCCAGATTCTCGATCGGGACTTCTGTGATGGTCTTGCCCGCGTCTAGATTGGGCTTGCCGTAATCGTAACGCGTCCCCTTCGTCGCATAATTGTAGCCATTTACGGTTACCGTTACTGAGACGGACCGGGCCAGATCTTTGTTGATTAGGAGCAGGCCAAATCCGCCATCCCGCTTCTTCACCGCGTGAACGGCCAGAGTATCCATCTGAGAGTCGGCTCCGACAAATACATCGCCGGGGCGCGCAATCTGGTGAAGCAGCTTGATCGCGTAATACGGTGGTTGGGGCTGGTTCTTGTCGTCCAGAAAATCAGGGCTCAGCGCGTGGACGGGAGCCCACTCCACGGTGAACGCGCCTCTTTCCAGCAATGTTGTGACCGTGTCGGCAGTGTAAAGTGCGGTCGCTGCTGGGTTCTTCGGAGTCTTCCAGGGAACGATTCCTACGTTGGTGAAAGCTAACTGTGGAGCGTGTCCATTGGGGCAGTATTTCTTATATTTCTCGATGAGATCGCGGCCGAGGCGAGTGTAGTCGTGTTCCATTGCGTTTTGGCCAGGGAAGAACCTCTCTGCGTCAAGAGGATCTCTGGCGACCATGAGCAGATCTTTCTCGTCGAGAATGTCCGCAAAATTCGGCGGGGCGTCCTTGCCTTCCCACAGGGTGGCCGCGGCGAAATCCATGCTTCCGCAGGCCGCTTTCAGCACCTCCGCGTTCCAGTTCTTACCGAACTGGTTGGAGTCAGCAGCGTCGGGCGGCGGCATGACGAACGCACCAATCATGATCGTGGAATCGACCGCTTTCATGGCTTTGGCGTATTGCACGACCGCAGCCCCGTACATAGCAGGTCCGACGCCGTTGTTATGCTGGTGACGTCCCCAGTCCTTCGAATCGTTGACTTTTCCAGCGTGCAGGTCTGGTTCAGGAGAGGGGCTCTGGCCGTACTTTCCGACATTGTCGGCATCCGATCCGACCGTACGTGACTGGCCATAGAATCCGTTGTTCCAGGGCTCGTTACCAATGGTCCAGAGAGGAATTCCTATGGACGCTGGATGGTTGATTCGGAGGTGGTTGAAGCCATCATCCGTTGGGAGTGGGGCGCTGGCGCGAAGGGACGCCCAAAAACCCACGGTTTTCCAATCGTTGCCTTTGGAATCTTTTCCGATCGGCTGCGTGCTGGTTGGACTTCCGTTCGCATAAGCTACCCAAGCCGCCGCTTCTGCAGGTTCACCTCCGCCGCTGCCATCAGCATTACTTCCGTAATTCACCGAAACCACTGCTGATCCCAAAGTGTCGATGACAGGGACGATCGCTGGAAACTGCTTCTCGGCGGGAAACGACGGGACTCGGTCATTATTGTAAGGATTGATGATCGTGCCGGTCGACCAGTGGTATAGCGCGTCCACGCCTCCATTGCCCGGAAATCGCATGTTGGTGATTCCGGCATCGCGGAGCAGTTGCATGGTGACCGCGTCGAACGCGTGGTTATCCCACCGGTCGGCTGCTACACCGATGGAAGTGGTGTAGAGCACTGCTTTCTGCTGCGTTGGATCGACCGACACTTTGGCTTTTAATTGCGCGTGAGCGGCTGGGGTTACGAAGAAGACCGCAGCGGCAAGGCAAAGAACTACCGTGCATCCGAAATATGGGTGACAGGAATCGCGAGCACCGACGAAATAGAATGTGCTTTTCTGCGAGCGGAGGCTGTTCATAGAAAATCCATTTTGTGCGGATGATTTGTAAAAACGTCGAATTATAGCGCGAGTTGGTTCTTCCGCATTGTCTTGTCCAGATCCGGACAGGGGATTCCACGGCCGTACAGACGACGTTATGCGCCCGCGTGGCCTGGCTTTACTTCATGCCCTGAACTCAACGACTTAGGAAGAAGTGGATATGTGGCCTGCGGTGTGCAATTCCTCTGTGGCATGGGAGCCAGCGCAATGCCGGAAACGTACTCCGCTGCCGGCCCGAGTGCGGGCCGTGTGCTGATTGCTGACGATCAAAATCACATTCTTGAAGCCCTCCAGTTATTGTTGAAGGGCTGCGGCTTTTCGACACAGGCGGTCAGCGATCCCACGGATGTTTTGAGCGCGCTGGAAGCTGGCGAGTTCGATGCGGTCCTGATGGACCTGAATTATCGCCGGGGCACCACCTCTGGTGAAGAAGGGTTGGAACTCGTGTCCCGGATTCGGTCGATGGACGAAACCCTGCCGGTTCTCGTGATGACTGCATGGGGCAGCGTAGACCAGGCTGTTCAGGCCATGCAACGGGGAGCGTCGGATTTTGTGCAGAAGCCCTGGGATAATCGCGAGCTCCTGCAAAAACTGAATCAACAGCTGTCATCGGCAGAGGAACATCGCCGGATGCGGCGGCGGCAAAGCGAAGAACTGCGGGACGCGGCGGCGGCAAAGCGAAGAACTGCGGGACGCGCGCGAGATTCAGCAGAAGCTGCTTCCCAAGGAATTGCCCGAAATCGCCGGCTATGAAGTGGCCGCCACCGCCCAGCCGCTGCAGTTCGTGGGCGGCGACTACTACAACGTAGTTCGCATCGATGACGACCATACCGCGATATGTATTGCCGATGTATCCGGTAAGGGACTGCCGGCCGCCCTGCTGATGTCATCTTTACAGGCAGCGCTAAAACCTCTGATCTCTGAGAATCTGCCGCCGCAGGAACTCTGCCGGCGCCTCAATCGAATTCTGTGCGACCTGACGCCGCTGGGCAAATTCATTTCCTTCTTCTATGCCGTGCTGGACAGTGCAGAGAATCGCGTCACCTACTGCAATGCAGGGCATAATCCCCCGCTGCTCATCCGGGCGGGTGGCGAGTCCGTTCAGCTCAATGCCGGAGGTGCGGTTCTAGGCCAATTCTGCGATTGGTCCTATGTGCAGAGCGAAATCCAAATGTTCGCTGGCGACCGGCTGCTGATTTTCACGGACGGATTGGTGGAAGCGAGCAACCTCGACGACACTCAATTCGGCGA
>DATGIY010000655.1:0-2917 GCA_035295475.1 Terriglobales bacterium | reverse complement strand
TCGCTCCTTCTCCCTGCCCAACACCGTCGATCCCGAAAACATCAACGCCAACTATGAGAAAGGCGTGCTGAGTATCACCATGCCCAAGCGGGCCGAAGCCAAACCCAAGCAGATTCAGGTGAATACCGGCAGGAAGTCGATCGAGGGTAGAAGCACCGAAAAACCCGGCAAGGCTGCCTGATTTTTCTAACCCAAATCACACGACGGGAGCCGTTTGGCTCCCGTTAGTTCTTTCCGCTTCAAGTAGTGCCCGCCTTGGAAAGCGTCTCATAGCGATCGTCGGGCGCGCTCTCGTAGCTGACCGGCAGCCCCCGCGGCGCCCACCCGGGAAAAACCAGGTGTCCGGAGGCATCGCTTTCCCCGCCAAAACCGCCCCGCATCTCCAGCACATTGGCGAAACCTGCGTTCTGCAGCATCTCCGCGGCTTTGAGCGAGCGTCCGCCCACCTGGCAGCCAATGATCATCTTGGCGTTCTTCCCGAAATTCGCCTCTACGATCTCCACGAACTGAGGATTCAGGTGCATGCGCCCCATGGCCGGCTCCATGAGCGGGATATTCTTGGCCCCGGGCACATGGCCGGCATCGAATTCCGCCACCGTGCGCACGTCCACGTAGATGAACTCTGGATCCTTATCCAGCAGTTCTTTGGTTTCCTCGGGGGTTATGCGTTTTACGCTCATGACCGCACCCTGCGGGGACCTGGACCGACCACTTCGAGGCCGCCCTACACTACACTGCCCGTGCTGGGCGAGCAACTTAAGAGGTCTTAAAAAGCGGCGTGGGAGCCGCGCCGCGTCCGCGGAACAAAGGGAAACGCGGTAATCTGCCGCTCAAACCTGGCCTGCCACCTTCCCGGAATCGCGCTGCCGCATCCTGGGCACCTTCCGTCCGCGGTTAGATGATAGCCACGAATCAGGTACCCGTACCGTTCCACCAGCAGTTGCTTACAGTTATGGCAGCGGGTATTTTCCCAGTCGCCCACTTCCCCGGGAAGATTGCCGGCATAAATGTAGCGCAAACCGGCTTTTTTGCCGATTTCCGCCGCCCGCAGCAGGTCTTCTGGGGTGGTATTTCGCGGGCCGGTCATCTTGTAATCCTGGTGAAAAGCGGTCACATGCCACGGAATATGAGGCGAAATTGAGGCCAAAAACCCGGTTAGACGGGCTATTTCATTATCGGAATCGTTGAAGCCGGGGATCAGCAGGGTGACGATTTCCAGCCATATCCCCATCTCGTGAAGCCGCCGGATGGTCTCCAGAATGGGCCCAATTCGCCCTCCCAGCTCATGATAGTGGCGATCGTCAAAGCTCTTAAGGTCAACCTTATAGACATCAACCCAAGGTTGCAGATATTGCAGCACTTGTGGGGTGCCATTGCCGTTGGAAACAAAGCCGGTCATCAGCCCTGCCGCGCGCGCCTCACGAAAGATGGCTACCGCCCATTCCGAAGTGATCAGCGGCTCGTTGTAGGTGCTGACCAGGGCTTTGGCGCCGCTGCGCACGGCATCCTCCACCAGCGCCTTAGGCGTGGCACGCAGGGGCGGGCTGACCGCCTCCGGATCGCGCAGCGCCTGCGAGGTCACCCAGTTCTGGCAATAGGCGCAATGCAAGTCGCATCCCAGCATGCCGAAGCTGTAGGCCAGCGCGCCCGGGGCCACATGAAAAAACGGCTTCTTCTCGATGGGATCGCATTGCACGCAGCCGACATACCCCCAGGGAACGTAGAGGGTGCCGCCACGGTTGAAGCGTACTTTGCAAACTCCCGGCTGCCCGTCGGGAATGGGACAACAATGCCCACAGGAGAAGCAGCGTACCCGATTACGATCGAGCTTTTCGTATAACTCGGGAGCGGCTTCGGCGACGTTCTGATCAACGATGTCGCGCAAGCTAGGCATAGCTGGCCCTGAGGATCTACAGCTATTTTAGACTTTTTGTAAGAAGGTTTGGCATAGCGAAGGTACCGCCAATCCGGGATCCATTCCCCGTTTACGCCCTTCCCGACACTCTGCTCCTCGGGAGCCGTCGTGCGACGGCTCCCAGGGAGCTGCTGAAGCACCGGAGCCACAACTTTATTTCTGCCGCATGGCAGTGACGCGTACCAGGAAATCGCGCCGCGAGCCCGGCTCAGTAGCCGCGATCAGCGGCTCAACCGCGTCGGGATTTTTGTCAAACAGATCATTGATGGCAGCCACGTAGCGGTCGAGGCCCTCCGCGCCATTGGCCACAATTACGGCTGTGATCCGGCCAGGTTCTTTGATGATCCACTGGTCCTGGTACGACCAGCCGTGAAGCGCGCCCTGACTTACCAGGTTCTGTAGGACGGGGCGGATGATTCGGTCGAAGGCGTCATGGAATTGGCGCTCCATACCCGGCTTCACCCTGACCGAGAGACCGCGCAGCATGGCATTGCGAAAATTTCCCGAATGCCCGTCGTAGTCGCGGGAAACCAGCAGCTCATCCTGATGGGGGCCGCTCCCGTAAAGCGCTGCGTTCGCTGCCGTGCCGCTCTGGAGAGCGTCCAGCGCCTTGAAAATCCCCGCTAGAGAGCTGGCCTGGAACCAGTTACTGTGGGTTGAGCCTTTGAAATCGTGCACGACGGTCTCGTCGAGACCGTAGGCGACCAGGGTTCCATCAGAGACTAGACGATCGAGAACCGCAGTGCTCGCTTGCTCCGCCTTGGCCATGTCCGGCCACTGAGCGCGCGGAACGCTCCATTCCGCTACGTAGGTGTAAACCGGCGGTTTTTCTGCATTCATTTGTGCCTGCCCCGGCGCGGCGCCGAGCAGGAAAAGAACTGGGGCAAGTACCGCTACCACATTTGGAAAGCGCATTTTTCCTCCAGAAATTTGAACTCTGCTGCTTGGAACCTGGTCAGAACCGCACAGGACCGTTGGACCGAGGCCGATAACTTTGCGAGG
>DATGIY010000654.1:0-6555 GCA_035295475.1 Terriglobales bacterium | reverse complement strand
AGCCAAGAACCGCCCTGCCCTGCCCGTGGTGGTGGTTTCCGGCTACGTGGCGGAAGCCTTCCAGGCCGCCGAACCGCTGGCCGATCTCTACCTGGAAAAGCCGGTAAATCCCGAAGAGCTGGTCACCATCGTCAATGAGCTGCTCAAAACCGGCGACAGAGCAGCATCGTAGGAGCAGTCGTCACTTCTTAGTTCCGAGGGGTCAGTCCGACCGGATTCTCGCCCGCTTTTGTCGCTTGCAGCGCTCCACCACGGACTTGGCACGATACAGCTATTCTCCCGGAAAATTGAACCAGAGGAGGATATTAATAAGCGCGGAACCTTTTTCCTGTTTTCCCGTGACAGCCCACTACTCCGTTTTGCGCGCGGATTCGTTCCTGGATCGGTGTTTGGAACGACCTATTTTCTCGCTGGAGTGGGCGATCATTTTCTTGCTTGCGGCTACAAGCGCAGCCGAGTTCTCCGAGCTGCTGCGAGGGTCGTGTACTGTCGTGGCATCAATGCAATACGCCACCTCAATGCCGCAGTGGATGCACGTATCTTTATGGACAAACCCGGGCTCGGCTTGGTTCTGAAGTACCGAAAAGGAACGTAGACAGCCGGGACAAGTCACAACCACGTAGCCGCGTTGTGAACGTGGAAGCCATGCCGGCGCTATCTCTGGCTTGGAAGGCTGCGCCCGAACGGGTGATACCGACATCAACTCTCGGACGATTTCAACCAGCTCGAAAGCGCAGTTTTCTCCTTTCGTGACGAAGCGGTCGGCCAGTATTCCTTCCGGCATCCCGGCGGCTGAAAACTCTCCGCTCATGGCTATTACTCCCATAGCGGGAAATCGCTTGCGCACAACCGCCAGCAGCTCAAAACCTGACATGTTGGGCAGTTTCAGATCGGAGATCAGAATCTCGGGCTGACTGCCGCGCAGAAGCATAAGAGCTTCAAACCCGTCATGTGCTGTTTCCACTACATAACCTTCGCGGGAGAGAAGGGCGGCGGCGGCGGCAAGCAAAGATTCGCAGTCGTCGACGATCAAAATACGGTATTTGAAGCTGTGCGGCACGCGCGTCTTCACCTTGGCAGGCCTGCTGGTTCACAGCCCTGTTCTCATTATCCTCTCCCCGCATGGTCGTGAACTGGCATTCTCCTAGGTTTCGCCGTTTGCCAGTTCCCATTGCAAATCGCCGGTGTTGTACCGTGGTGGATTTGGATAGGGAGCCAGGAAAAAACGCCGCGCGAGAAGCGCGGCGTTTGCCATTTTGCGCGACAGTTGCTGGCGCTTAGTTCGGTTGAGGAGCGTTGGCCGGGGTCATAGTCGCAGCGGTAGCGGCCGCGGCTTCCGCCAAGATCCGGTGGTGAATGGTAAACAGCGCCAGTTCCAACCGGTCCGAAACTCCAATCTTGTCGTAGACGTTGCGCAGGTAATTCTTGATCACCTGCTCGGTCGTACCCAGCTGGGTAGCAATTTCCTTGTTCTTGTAGCCCTGCACAATCAAAGCCACAATGCGCAGTTCCTTGGCGGTCAGGCGATCGCGCACCCGCAGTCCGACCATGTCGTTTTCCGTGAGCTCGGCGGGCACGGCCAAATCCTGAACCCAGGATTCGCCGGCCGCGACCTTGCGCACGCACTCCACCAGCGCGGGCCCGGTGACATTGCGGTACACCACGCCGTTGGCCCCAGCGCCGAGAAAACGGCTGGAAGTCTCACCCGTGTCGGCCAGTACCACGATGCGGGTCTTGGCTTTGCCGGTCGCTTCTGCAATGGGAGCAAGATCGGTATGGAAATTGCTGGCCAGCACCAGTACGCCGGCACGAAACTTATCCACTGCCATCAGCAACTGCTCAAGGGTCTGGGCCTGGGCGACGATGCGCATATCATCTTCCACCGCCAGTACCTTGGCGATGCCCGCCCGGAATATTGCTTGGTTATCGGCCAGAATCAGTTTCAGCATGGCGCGCAGCCTCCGCTGTGCTAAGTGTTGCGAACGAATTCATAAGAATCAATCACGCAGGCCACCCCGCGATAATTGTTGTCGCCATTGTGCCCTGGGGGCGGGGTATCGGTGCGCACCACGCGCCCGCGGCCTTGAATAGTCACATCGTGCTCGGCCCCGGTCACCTCCGGCGGCAGCGTGATTTCAAACTCCACCTGAGAGCCGACATCGAGTGAGGCGTCTCCCTGGATGTAGACCCCGGCGGCGCTCAAATTGCCGGTGACAGCCTTTTGTTCCTCGCCCGCCTGGGCTTTGTGAACGCGAATTGGAAGTTGCAAAGGGAAACGTTTCCCGGTCCGGTTTTCCGCCACGGGACCTCCTCCCGTCCGGCCCTTGTGGAAGGCCAAAGACTGGGTTGTGGGGTTATTCTGGCAAGCCTTATACCACGGCGGCAGCAGGTAATAAAAGGGAAGATACGCCAAAAGCCTTAAGCACCAAGGTTCCCGTGACTTTGGTAATTATGTGGATTGCCACCCCGGGGAAGGCCAGGGCAGCATCACCGCGAGCCGGCGACGGGCCGGGCAGGAACTCCGCGCTGCGGCCCTTCCTGCCCCTTCAACTGGTGCCCTTTCAATGAGATAGGGATCGGCGCCCAGGTTTGTGCCGGTCGTGGCTTCGTCGGATTATTCGGCGGTAAACATCCCGGCGAAGCCATAGCCCAGCATCAGGCCAAAAAGACCAACCACGGCCGACGCCGGCCAGAAATAACGCCGGACGTTGCGCCGTACATCCAACTTTTCGCGCGCCTGCACCCGCAGTTCTGCTACCGCGTTGTGCAACCGCCGCCGTTCCTCGGCCGCCCGGAGTTCCAGCAGATCAGTGGGAATATTGCTCGCGCTCATAATTGAGTCCTCGCTTCATGCTGCAGCCAGATCTGATCTTCCTTCAGCACCTTGATCGTCTTTCTGGGCATGATGCCCTGAGCCCGCAATTCTTTCAGTCCGAATACCGCGGCCATGCCCCCGATAATGGAGTACAGCACAGCCACGATGATGAACGCGAAAAACCAGCGGAACGGATCGCCGTAGAAAGCCACTGAGATCAGGCCCACCAGGCACAAGGTGAACAGCAGGAAGGCGGTAGCAAGGAAGACCACCGCCGTGGCTACCATGGGAAGGGCAGTCTTGAAAGTACGCACCTTCTCGCCCAGTTCCGCCTTCAGCATGGTGATACGAGTCTGCAGGAACTCCTTGAGTTCGTCCTTGACCTCGTTAACTACCCCGGCAAAGCTGCGGCCGTTAAAATTCACGGTTTGATCAGCCACGTTTTCCCCTCCCCACCCGCAAGATAATTCCCAGCAGAAAAGCCGCTGCGCCGATTCCCAGGACCACCTGCACCGGCCGCTCGTCCGCCAGGCGAGCAGCACGGGCTCGCACCAGGCGCACGCGCTGGCTGGCTGACTGGCGAGCTTCCTGGGCCAGCCGTGAGGTTGCCTGGCGAGCATCTTCGATCCGGGCCGCTGCCTGAATCCGCGCCTCGTGCAATGCTGATCGGGCGCGCTGCCCGACTTCTTCCGCCTTTGTTTGCGCTGTGTTTTTGATCTGCTCTGCTTTTTCTGTGATCTGCTCGCCCGTGCTCCGGCCACCCTGGGCGCCGCCGCGAATAACCGTCAGGCGATCGCGCGCGTTCTGCACCTGCCGCGCCGCCGACCCCAATGCCCCCCCAATCGCTTCCGCTGTTTCGTTCAAGCGGGCGTTGCTGGGCCTCTGCGCTGGGGGCAGTTCGCGTTCCGGATCCACGTCCGGAATGTCCGGCGGGAGCGCCTGCTCAAAACGTCTGGTTTCAGCCATGGTGATCCTTTCAGCGTTCTTTAGCTTGGATGAGGGAATTAAACCGGGCGTTTGCAGGGGTAACGAATGCCGAGTAGAGGGTATCAGGGTGTGTGCTTGGGGCAGGATTGTGGCTCAGGGTCACGCCCTTGGAAGAGAGAACTGGATCAGGAGCGGAGATTCAAAACGCGCCCCCGCCCCCGCCGCCGAAGCCGCCACCGGAGAACCCGCCTCCCCCGCTAAAGCCGCCGCCCCAGCCGGAACCGCTGGAACTGGCGCGGGGCGCGGAAACGAACACCTGGTTCATGTCATAGGACATGCTGTGCATGCTGTTGGAGAACAGAATGGGATTAAATATGCCGCCGTTGGGCGACACATACCAGTTAGGTGGGTTCTGCACGATTCCCGCGAAGGCTTGTGCCCAGTGGTGCTCCACGCCCAGCGCCATGGCAAAGGGCAGGAACTTTTCGAAGGTGTCCGGGGGCATGCGCTTGATGCGATCCGCGTCTACCCGGTTCATGAATTCCTCGAATCCGCGAATGGCCACGCGGGTGCGCGCGCCTTTCATCGTCTTGCAGGTCATTTGCCGGCCGAAGAGCCACACGATCAGCGCGGAAATGGCGATCGCCACCACGGCCAGCGGCACCGAGCCAAACACATCCGCCACTCCCGTTATTCCAACCAATACGAACGGTATTGCGGCCAGAAACGCTCCTCCAATCATGTAGGCATTGGCGGAATCGGGGTCAATCAGGTACATGCCCTTGGTCTTGAGCGCCGCCATGATGTCCTGGCGGATTAGCGGGATGGCAGTGTAGAAGCGGTTCTTGAGACTGGATAGGCGCGTATCGGTCGCGTCGCCGCTAAAGATGTTCTCCAGCATGATGCGTTCATGCGCCGCCAGTCCCGTCCATTTCTGCCGCGGGATGAGCAGGTGAAAGATGTAATCCTTGTGATGAAACACGAGGCCGCGGTCCACGGTCTCCTCGATCTTGATGAAGCCGCGCACCGCCAGATCCACGATTGTCGAGGTGATATCGCGGGGATTAACCCGGTCGTCGATGAGCGATCCCACTTCGGCGGGAGTCATGCCTGCGGGCGGCTCATACATGGGCGCGACCGAAAGCCCGGGGTTGGGATCGCGTCCCTTGTACCACCACAGGCAAAACATCACGATGAAAGCCCAGGGCGGCAGCAGAACCAGTGGATTGCTGCCCAGAAACCATCCCGCGCGGGTCAGTGCGCTGGGCGGCTGCAGAATTCCTTTGGGAATGTAGATATCGATGGTCAAGCCGGCCCGCATGGGCAGAGGGTTGGTGGTTTCGAACTGTGCGTTGGCGCCTTTGACCTCCGCCGTGGCCTCGTGGCTGACCGAGCCGTAAAGGCCGGTGAAAGCCTGGGCCCGCAGGCTGCCGGCGGCATTTGCCGGCAAGCTGACGAACGCGGAAGCATGATCGATGGGCACCGGCCAGTCGTTGCCGGTCACGTTCCAGTAGAACTCGTCGTAGCTGGGGAAGTAGCGAACCGCGTTGGGAATGTTGTAGTCGATCTCGACGGTTTTGGTGGTGTCCTCCGCGCCAGGGATGTAGATCTTCAGATGGCGATAGCCATTGTTGATGCTGGATTCGTACTTCAGCTTATTTCCGGAACCGTCGGTGACCCCGGTGACGTGGAGAAACAGCGTGTAGTTGGAGCCGTGCGGGCCGGGATATTCGATGGGGATGTCGCGGTAGATGCCGTGGTAGGTGCCGATAAAGACCACGGTGATACGCTCGCTGACATTGGCCCTGCCCCCGTGATCAACGCTGACGGCGGCGCGAAAATCGGCGATACGCCAGTCGGCCGCGGCCGGCAAGGCGGCCAGAGCCAGGCAGCAAAGCGCAACGACACGCAACCAACTGGCGCCCGCTGCGAACTTAAACTTGCCCGGCATCAGAACTTGACGGCAACGTTCTCGCGGTCGGCGGGGGTATCCAGCTCGAAATACTGGCGCGGCTGAAATCCCAGCATGCTGCCGAAAATGTTCGTGGGGAACGTCTGCAGCTTGGTATTGAAGTCGCGGACCACGGCGTTGTAATAACGGCGCGCGTTCTGAATGTTGTCCTCAGTCTGCGTCAGCTGTCCCTGCAGCGCCGTGAATTCCTCGGAAGCGCGCAGTTGCGGGTAGGCCTCGGCCACGGCCAGCAAGCCGCGCAGCGCCTGGGTGAGTTGTCCTTCGGCGGCCGCCCGGTCCGCCGGCGCCGTGGCCTGCATGGCGGCGGTGCGGTATTTGGCAATGTTCTCGAAGGTGCCTTTTTCGTGGGCGGCGTAGCCTTTTACGGTTTCCACCAGGTTGGGTATGAGATCGTGGCGGCGTTTGAGTTGCACGTCAATGTCCGACCAGGAGGCGTCGGCGCGCACCCGCAATCGGACCAGGCCGTTGTACATGGCGATGGCGAAACCCACCAGCGCCGCGATAACGATCAGAACAATGATCAGGGCCATCACAGGCTCCCGGAGGCAGTTTTGCAGGGGTCCCTTACAGGGGAAGGTATCACAGCGGGCAAGGCACGAGCCAGTGGCGAGTAGATGCCGCCAGGCGGTTACTGGAAAGGTTCAAATCGGATTTCGACCGTCTGCGTTGTCTGCTGCGTCTCCGGTTCAAACTTCCATTTATTGATGACATCCATAGCGGCCGAGACAAATGCAGGACTGCCGCCCAGGGGCCGTGCCGATCTTACGTTGCCATCGGGGGCGACTGTGACCAGCAGTTTGACGACGCCTTTCATGTTGAAGCGGCGGGCCAACTCGGGGTA